>JBJKYE010000028.1:0-18345 GCA_045561195.1 Gammaproteobacteria bacterium
GATATTAAAACATTAAAATTAATTGAAATGATGCGCGAAGTATTCTGTTCGCACCCAAAATAAAAAGAGTAGAAAATTGCTAGAATTTATTGCAGACAATATAATTTTATTTATAGCCTTAATAATATTGTTATTGTTAATAATAAGTTTAGAATCAAAACTGCTATTTGGAAAAGTAAAACCAATTAATCATGATAAGCTTACACAGCTATTAAACAACACAAAGGTTGTTTTATTTGACCTAAGAGATAGTGATGAATACTCTAAGGGTCATATTGTATCTGCAAAAAATATCTCATTTGATGATATTGCGTCATGCAAGACCAAGGATGAGGTTACTTTAGTGACCTATGCAGCATCAGATTCTGATGCCCAAAAGGCCGCAACAGCCTTTTCTAGTAAAGGTATACAAGAAGTTTTTTATTTAGAAGGCGGAATAAATTCTTGGATAGAGAATAACATGCCTTTGTCAGGAGAAAAATAAGATGGAAGCAAAAGAAATTAAATTTTTTGTTAAAAGAATATTCACGAAGGATTTATCACTGGAATCACCCGAATCACCCTCAATATTTGACAATATTAAATCGACACCCAAGGTGGCATTTAATCTAAATACAACTATTACAGAAATAAATAAAACTTCTTATGATATAACTTTAGAAATAACCGTAAAAGCTGAAACCGATAATACTGTTATTTATATGGTTGAGCTCAAACAAGCAGGACTGTTTATAATTGATGGCGCAGATGATGAATTAAAAGATGGTTTTTTAAATATTAGGTGTCCCGAAGTACTTTTCCCATATGCAAGAGAAACTATTTCATCGCTAATTCAAAAAGCTGGATTCCCTCCTATATTCATTGCGCCTATTGATTTTAATGCTCTTTATCAGCAAGAGCTCTCAAAAAAAACAAAACAATAAATGGCTTTGTTTAGAATATTTGGGGCAGGCGAGTGGGGGTTAGCTGTAGCTAATCATCTGTCTATACAAAATAACTTAGTAGAAATATATTTGAGAGATACTGACAAAGTTGACTCTTATAAGACTAAGAAAATTCACAAAAATTTAGATATTAAATTTGGCGAGAATATATCTTTTTTTAACCTTAGCAGAGTTAGTGAAATCAGCAATGACCCTAACACTATCAATATCATAGCCACATCAAGTTCTGGGTTTCTAAATATTATCAAAGACAATTTAAATTATTTTAAAAAATCGCAATCTGTGACATGGTTAACGAAAGGTTTAGATCATTCATCAGGTTCTTTGTTTCACCAGGTTCTAGATGAACTACTGCTAGATAAAATAGATAAATGCATTATTTCAGGACCTAGTTTTGCAATAGATTTGGTTAACAAAAAAAATATCAAAGTTAGTATAGCATCTACTGATGATCTTTTAACTGAAGTATTTGTTAATGCTATGAATACAGATTATTTCACTCTTCTCCCAACTCATGATCTTATAGGAGTCGAAGTTTCAGGAGTCCTAAAAAACATTTCTGCAATATTAGCTGGTTCATTAACAGCAAATGAGTTTCCAGATGAATATGTACATGAATTAATTTCAATTTCACAACAGGAGGTATATAGAATCTCTAAGTTAATCATGGCTACCAGTCATGGTTATGAGGTCTCAGATAGTGAAATGAAAAAAACACTTAATAGTCCTGCATGCTTAGGCGATCTTGAACTTACATGTTTTTATAATACTTCAAGAAATCGTCAACTAGGATTGAAGTTGGCTAGAGACTGTAACATTAAAAAGCTTCTTTCGAAAATTGGTACAGTTGAAGGATATTTATCAACTGAGACATTATTCAAAAATAAAGAAATTTACAGCGAAAGTAAAATCATTAAGTCTGCTTACGAAATATTATATAATCATATAGAGCCGAGGAAAATTTTGGAAGGCCTTTATAATTAAGTATTTTTGGCTTTACGTGCTAGAGTATTTCTGCCCCAGCCAAGTAACTTAGCAGCTTCAAGTTTGATTCCATTAGATGCTCTTAAGGACTCGTCTATTAATATCTTCTCGATCTCACTATTTACTTTTTTGAGAACATTCTTATCTGATCTAATTTCTGATCTTATAAAATCCTCTAAACTAGCTTGCCAGTTTACATTATGTAATTTTTGATTTTCATCAGGACCTTTATCATTAAATATATCTTGAGGTAAGTCATCCATACTTATGATTGATGATGCTGACATCACTGTTAAATATCTACAGGTATTTTCAAGCTGTCTAATATTACCAGGCCAGTCAAAGGCTTCTAAAAAAGCCATAGTTTTTTTGTTAACCATTTTTTGTTCAGTATTCAATTCAATGGCCGCAGTTTTTAGAAAGTTTGAAATTAGAGAAGGTATGTCTTCTTTCCTCTTTCTTAAGGGTGGTAATTCAAGTTTAAAAACATTCAATCTATGATATAGATCCTCTCTAAATTTTGATGTCTTTATTAATTCTTCTATTGATTGATTTGTTGCAGCTATTATTCTAACATCTGATTTTATAGGTTTGTGCCCACCAACTCTATAGAATTCTTGACTAGACAAAACTCTGAGCAGTCTAGTTTGAAGTTCAGGATGCATATCGCCTATTTCGTCTAAAAATAATGTCCCACCAAGTGCCTGTTCAAATCTACCTGTTCGCTGTGCTTGTGCCCCAGTGAAGGCACCCTTTTCATGACCAAAGAGTTCTGACTCTAATAGTTCATGTGGTATAGCTGCAACGTTAATGGCTACGAAAGGCTTATCCTTCCTCAGACTATTATCATGAACGGCTTGAGCTATTAACTCTTTGCCTGTACCAGACTCTCCCCTTATTAATACCGTAATATCTGAGTTTGATATTTTTCCTATTGCCCTGAAAACATTTTGCAAGGATACTGCCTGACCTACTATTTTTGATGATTTTTTGATTGTAGAGTCTTCTAAAACATTTTCGATATTCTCAGCATTTTTCACCGCTTTCATAGCCAATGCTTTAATAGTATCAACATCAAAAGGTTTCGGGAGATATTCAAAAGCACCTCCTTTATAAGCCGACAATGCATTATCAATGTCTGAATGCGCTGTAATTACGATAGTAGGTAACCCGGGGTATCTTTCTGATACTTTTTGTAATAACTCTAAGCCTGATATGCCAGGCATTTTAATATCAGTAATGATAAGATCAGGTTTGCTAGAATTTAATGCTAGAAGAGCTTCTGATCCATTTGGGAAAGTTTCAATTATAAAATCATCTTCCAACGCACTTCTACAGATAGTTCTAATGCTTTCTTCATCATCAACAACCCAGAGCTTATATTTTTTCATTGTCGCTCCATGGAAGAATAATTGAAAATATCGTTTCTTTATTTTTGCTCTTGCACTCAATTATACCTTTGTTTTCAATAATTATTGATTGAGCAATAGTTAGTCCTAAACCCATTCCCTCATTTTTTGTGGTAACCATAGGATAAAATATCTCTTTCAATTTCTCTTCAGGTATCCCAATGCCATTATCAATAACATCAATTTTTACAACAAGATCATGTTTTATATCACCAATTGTATATTTAAATATTGGTCTTGTTTTTATAACTATCTTGCCATTCTTATTGATTGCTTGGATCGCATTTCTTAGTATATTAATTAATGATTGGATAATTTGATGCCTGTCAAGGGTAAGTTGAGGAATGCTTGGGTCATAGTCTTTGATGAAATTTACATCTACATTATCAGCATCATATTTAAATAATTCTATGACATGTTCGGTGACTTCATGAATATTTATAATTTCTTTGTCAGATTTAGGGATAGGAGATGCCATTGCATTGATTAATTTTAGTAATCTTTCAGATTCTTTCTTAATTATTTTAGTAAATTTCGCTTGAGACTCATCTGTGAGAGTTTTATCTAACAACTGGGCTGCTCCCATTATACCGCCCAACGGATTCTTAATTTCATGAGATAGACCTTTAACCATTTCTCTTGTAGCTTTCTGCTGGTCTATTAAGTTTTGATCGAGCGATATATTATATAGTCTCCCAGTTTCATTCATCTCCATCAAAATATACTGATCATTTTCTGAATTATAGCTTGATATATTGCAATCAACTATTCTTTCTAAACGATCAAAACTCTTAAACATAAGGTCCCTCAACATAACTGATTGAAAATTATCTCTTACTTTTTTTAAGTAAGTTGTTAGGCTAATATTCTTGCATTGAAGCTTTTTTATATCTTTCATGGTCGATGATAACCCAAGTAAGTCAATAGCAGATGTGTTCGTATAAATATAATTAAAATTCACGTCAAAGATTAATATCGCTGTTCGTAAATTATCTAGTACATCATAATTAACATTTATTTCTTTAATATTTTTTTTATTTATATTTATACTCATAATTATTCATTTACTGCCCTCCTTGCAGAGGGCAGTTACTATGTTATAAGCTGTAGTACATTTCAAACTCACAAGGATGTGTTGATTGTCTGAGACGTTGTACTTCTTCATATTTAAGAGCAATATAAGAATTAATCATCTTATCGGTGAATACGTCGCCAGCTTTTAGAAAGTCCCTGTCTTTATCTAACGCCTCAAGAGCTACATCTAAACCAGGGGCAACAGTTGGAAGCATTTTTTCTTCTTCAGTTGTCAGTTCAAATAAGTCTTGATCCATAGCTTCACCGGGATTAATCTTATTTTTTATCCCATCAAGGCCAGCCATCATTAGAGCACTAAATGCTAGATATGGGTTTGCTGTAGAATCAGGAAATCTTACTTCTATACGTCTAGCTTTATCGCTCATCACATAAGGAATCCTGATTGCAGCTGACCTATTACGAGCTGAATAAGTTAAGATAACAGGTGCCTCGAAACCAGGTATTAACCTTTTATAACTATTCGTTGAAGCATTTGTAAAAGCATTTAATGCTCTAGCATGCTTTATTATTCCACCAATATAATGCAGTGCTTCTTCTGACATATTTCCATATTTATCTCCTGCAAATATATTTTTCCCATCTTTTGATAGAGACATATGAACATGCATACCAGTTCCATTGTCTCCAACTAGTGGTTTCGGCATAAATGTAGCTGTTTTTCCATATGCATGTGCCACATTCATAACAGCATATTTATACTTTTGCACTTCATCTGCTTTAGAGACTAGCGTATTAAAGACAGTTCCAATCTCACATTGTCCAGCTGTTGCAACCTCATGATGATGTACTTCACACGGCACACCCATTTCTTGGCATGTTGTTACCATTGCAGACCTGCAATCTTGTAATGCATCTACTGGCGGGACAGGGAAGTAACCACCTTTAACTAGAGGCCTATGCCCCATATTACCTTCCTCATAAGATTTCCCACTGTTGTAACAAGCTTCTGTAGAATCTACAGAAAAGAATGAATTTCCTAACTTATCTTCAAACTTTACATCATCAAATATAAAAAATTCATTTTCAGGACCAAAGAATGCTTGATCAGCTATTCCTGTTTCTTTTAGATACGTTTCAGCTTTTTTAGCAATCGATCGCGGATCTTTTTCGTATGGTTTGCCATCTGCTGGTTCAATAACATCACATGATACTATCAGAGTTGGTTCATCAAAAAATGGATCCATTATTGCTGTACTTGGGTCAGGCATTAATATCATGTCCGATTCATTAATATCTTTCCAGCCAGCTATAGATGAACCATCAAACATTTTACCTTCAGCAAAATCTGTTTTAATTCCATCTTCATTGGCAGTAACAGTCACATGCTGTTCTTTACCATTGGTATTAGTAAAGCGGTAGTCAATAAATTTAACCTCTTTCTCCTTTACTATTTTTAGTACATCCTCGACACTCATTTGTTTACTCCTCTACGTTATTTGTGTACTAATATAACTGCATGTATCATGCCAACATATATTATTAAAAATTGTAATGATCTAGTGCATAACCGTTATATTTTACACATATATGCACTATTATAGATCATATTAGTGCACTATAAAACACTATATGTATCAATATAGTGCATAATATGATAATTAAAAATTATTGAATTCATTAATATTAAACAAAAAAAATCTAAATCATTTAAAATTACACTATAATATGAAATAAAAAATTATCTTAAAGGTATCTCTATTGGCCGCACAAAATATGGACGAACTTGTTGCTCTTTGTAAGAGAAGAGGTTTTATTTTTCAATCAAATGAAATTTATGGTGGTCTTCAGGGTTTATATGATTATGGCCCACTTGGTGTTGAGCTTAAAAATAATCTAAAATCATCATGGTGGGCATCTATGGTTTATGATCGTGATGATGTAGAAGGCCTGGATGCTTCTATTCTTACTCATCCTGATGTGTTGAAATATTCAGGTCATGAAGAAACTTTTACTGATCCTCTTGTAGATTGCAAAAGCTGCGGCTTACGGTTTAGAGAAGATCAGATTCCTGATAATTGTAAAGACGAAGATTTAACTGAACCTCGTGATTTTAATTTAATGTTTAAAACTAATGTTGGTCCTGTTGACGATGGTAGTAGTTTTGCATACTTGAGACCTGAAACTGCTCAACAAATTTTTACGAATTTTAAAAATGTTGTTGATTCAACCTCAAGATCTTTACCATTTGGAATAGCGCAGATTGGAAAAGCTTTCAGAAATGAAATTACACCTCGTAATTTTATTTTTAGAGTCAGAGAATTTGAACAGATGGAATTAGAATTTTTTGTATTACCAGGCACAGATGATGATTGGCACAAAAAATGGGTTGATAGTCGTTTAAACTGGTGGATAGATCAAGGAATCAATGCTGATAAGATCAAATTATTAAACATAACAGGTGATGATTTAGCGCATTACTCTAAATCTACAGTAGATATTATGTATGAATTCCCTAATGGGCTAGAGGAGCTAGAAGGAATAGCTAATCGTACAGATTTTGATTTAGGCTCTCATAGTAAAAATCAAGATGACTTAAATTTAACATCTAGTACAGTTAAAAATAATGCTTCTAATACTAAACTAGCTATACAGGATTTAAAAAATAAAAAACTTATAGTCCCATATGTTATTGAACCTTCGGCAGGTGTTGATCGTGGGGTGTTAGCCATATTAAATGAAGCTTTCAATGTTGAAAAACTTGATGATGGTAAAGAAAGAATAGTTTTATCTTTTAAACCTCATCTTGCTCCTATTAAGGCAGCTGTAATACCTCTGAAAAAAAATAATGAAGATCTTGTAAATAAAGCGACTTCTTTAAAAAATATTTTACAAGGCTTGAGGCTTGGCAGAGTAGTTGTAGAAAATACCGGTAATATTGGTAAAAACTATCGTAAACATGATGAGATTGGAACGCCCATATGTATCACCATTGATTTTGATACTCTAGAGAAGGATATTGTTACAATTAGAGATAGAGACACAATGAAACAGGAAAAACTCGAATTATCTAAAGTAGCAGATTATTTTAGAAACTTTTTATTATCGTGATAAAACAAAAATATATTATTCTTGATAGAGATGGAGTCATCAATAGGGATAGTCCAGATTATATTAAAACACCTAATGAATTCACACCATTACCAAGGAGTCTTTCAGCTATAAAATTACTCACAGATAATAACTTTAGTATCATAATAATCTCTAATCAGTCAGGGATAAATCAAGATCTTATATCGCCATCAAACTTCATCCAAATAAACTTAAAAATGATATCTCTTGTTGAGAAGTCTGGCGGAATAATATCTGCCTCATTATATTGCCCATCATTGCCATCTTCTGATAGTTTTAACCGAAAACCTGAACCGGGAATGTATATTGATATAGCTGATAGGATGAATATTAATTTGGCATCTTGTTATGCTATCGGAGATTCACCTCGTGATGTTGAGGCAGCTCATGCTGTTAATTGTAAAGCTCTAGGGGTCCTAACTGGCAATGGTAGAGAGATTCAAAAAAATAATAAGTACGATATCCCTATATTTAGTGATCTCTACGAAGCTGCAGAATTTGTAATATCAAAGTAATATTCTATGGTGCGGGATTTGGTATATCGTCATGTATATTATTAATTTCATCTATTATCTCATCACTAAGGTTAATATCTATACTCTCAATATTTTCTTTTAACTGAGATATTGTTGTTGCTCCAATAATGTTGCTTGTCAAAAATGGCCTAGTGTTGACAAAAGCTAAAGCCAGCTGAGTTAAAGATAGGTCATATTTTCTTGCAACGGCTAAATATTTTTTTGTTGCAGCTATGCATTTCTCATTATTATACCTTGTGAACCATTCCCCATACAGACCCAATCTTGAATCTTTAGGAATGCTATCAATGTACTTCCCTGTTAACATTCCAAAACCTAAAGGTGAATATGCTAATAATCCAATATTTTCTCTGTAAGATATTTCAGATAAACCTACTTCATAAATCCTATTTAATAATCCATATGGATTTTGTATAGATTGTACTCTTGCTAGAGATTTGTTATTAGATACTCTTAAATATTCTTGAACTCCCCATGGGGTTTCATTGGATATACCTACATATCTTATTTTGCCTGACTTAACTGCGATATCAAGCGCAGTTAAAGTTTCTTCAATTGTGATACCAAAATTATCAGAGCATGTATATCCTAGACGACCAAAATAGTTCGTGTCTCTCTCTGGCCAGTGTGTTTGATACAAATCTATGTAATCAGTATTTAATCTCTTTAGAGAATCATCTATTGCTTTTGTAATATGATCTTTGCTAAGTCTAGATCCGCCTCTCACATATTCCATTCCTGGCCCAGCAATTTTCGTAGCCAAACAATAAGAGTCTCTATTATTATGTTTTTTTATCCAGCTGCCAATATACTTTTCTGTAAGTCCTTGGGTTTCTTTTTTTGGTGGTATTGCATACATTTCTGCTGTATCTATAAAATTAATACCATTCGCTAGAGCAAAAGATAGCTGCTCATGAGCCTCTTTTTCAGTATTTTGCTCTCCAAATGTCATCGTGCCTAAACAAATAGCACTAACCTTTATACCAGTGTCACCTAAAATTTTATACTTCAATATAACCCCCCAAGACAGTGTCTAAATATTATGATAGTATATATTTGCTTATTTATACATATATCTGCCAATTAAAACTAGGGGTGAATACATTAACTTTTTAATCAACATTAAAACAATGCTATTGAATTTTAGCAGTTGGCTTCCTGAGTCTTTGATGAATAGATCGTATCTTGCTAGAGACGTCATCGCAGGCACCACAATAGCAATGATAATAATTCCGCAATCTATGGCATATGCAACATTAGCGGATGTACCTCCAGTCTATGGATTATATGCAGCTTTACTGCCAGTAGCAGTAGCAGCTTTTTTTGGATCTTCTAGGTACTTAGCAACGGGTCCTGTTGCTATGGTTTGCCTATTAACATCTGTTGCCATATCTTCACTTTCATTTGGCGATACTTCTTTGTACATTGCCTATGCTGTAATTTTAGCGATGACTGTAGGACTATTTCAAATTACATTAGCTTTGGTCAGAGCTGGAAATGTTTTTGATAAAATACCGGAACATGTCTTGCTAGGCTTTACATCTGCAGCTGCTTTGATAATAGCAACTTCACAGTTGAGTAAAGTATTTGGGCTGTCTAAAATATCTTTAAGTGACCTATTGAATATAAATCAACTCCTCGCTGAAACGCCAATCAATCTTGAAGCTTTCTTGCTTTCAATAATAGTTCTGTCTCTTATGTACATTATAAAATATAAATATACAAAATTTATGACTTTTAGTAACCTTGCTGTTTTCTTTGCTGTTTTGTTTTCAATACTCTTTGCATCAAATTATTCTTATAATGGACCAATTGTTGGTTTTATACCGTCTGGGATTCCCGAAATGACATTGCCGTCTTTGCAGGTTTTTACAGGCTCAATCCCAATGTTAATTATTCATACAGTAATTATTGCCTTTGTAGGATTCATGGAAGCAATAGCAATCGCAAAACAGCTATATGTAAAAAAACCACCAAAAGATCAGAACGGCGTTGAGCTTTATAAAAACCCTACGCCTGTAGACTCTAACCAAGAGTTATTTGGACAAGGACTATCTAATATTACATCTAGCATTAGCGGAAGTATTCCTGTGTCAGGTTCATTTTCAAGGTCTGCTGTAAATGAATCTAGCGGAGCATACAGTGGACTATCGTCTATAGTAACTATGGTAGTTGTTGGCGTAACACTACTATTTGCTACGCCATTGTTGCATAATCTTCCTGAAGCAACTTTGGGCGTTATAGTAATTTTTGCTGTCATACCACTAATCAAAGTTAAGGAACTAAATAAGTTATATAGAGAAAATATAGGTCTTGGCTCAATTGCATGGTTAACATTTATTAGTACACTCATTTTTCCTATGTTATCAATCGAATTATTTGAGGGAGTTAAAACTCATATATGGACAGGCATAATATTCGGTTTCATTCTACACATACTTTTCGCTAAAAAATATCCTGCTCAAGTAGAATAATCTATTTTCTTACAATTATATCAAATACAAAGTTTTTTCTTTTTTTGCCACGCTTTTCATAATTAGTAACTGGCCTGATTCGCCTGTTTCCAAAAGATAAACTTCTACCGATATAGTTAGATATAATTTCTTTTGCACTGTAAGCATAATTTATATGATCAGTTGCAAAATGTATTAAACCACCTATCTTTAGTTTTTTAAAAAACAACCTTATAGAAAAATCGTTTAGAATTCTCCTTTTTCTATGTTTATATTTTGGCCATGGGTCAGGGAAAAAAATTAATATCTCATCCAATGATTTATCATCAAAATATTCTTCTATTATTTCAATAGCATCTCCTTGATAGACATGTATATTATCAACATCATTTTCATCTATATATTTATTTATGTTTTTTATGCCCAAGGTATATGACTCAATACAAAAGTAATTACCTTTGAAGTTTTTTTGTAGATCCATTACAGATGATCCAGTACCAAAGCCAATCTCGAGTACCTTTTTTTCACTATCAGTTATATTTTTTATAAAAGTTTTCTGAGTCTTAATAGGCCCATTAGATTCTTTTTTGTATAGTTGTCTTGATCTATGACTATTGTAGAATTTAGGTTTTTCAAAATTATTTTTAGTCACAGACGTTTCCTTCTTTCGGGGATGAAGCGCTAGCATGAAATTTTTTTGGGATCCTTCCAGCACGATAGGCATCATAACCTGACTCAACAGCCTTTTTCATTGCTGTAGCCATTAATAGTGGATCTTTAGCGCATGCTATAGCAGTATTCATTAGAACTCCATCGCAACCAAGCTCCATAACTTTAGAGGCATCTGATGCAGTCCCAACACCAGCATCAACTATGATTGGTACAGTAGAATTTTCTTTTATTGTTAGTAGGTTATATTCATTTTGAATTCCAAGACCACTGCCAATAGGTGAGGCCAATGGCATTATTGAGATGCATCCTATATTTTCTAATTCCTTAGCCACTATATGATCATCAGTCGTATAAACCATTATTTTAAAATCATCTTTGACTAATTGTTCTGCAGCTTTTAAAGTTTCTGTTACATTAGGATATAGTGTTTTATCATCGCCCAAGACTTCAAGCTTAACAAGTTTCTCCCCTTCTAATATCTCAGCTGCTAATTGACAAGTTCTCACAGCATCTTTTGCATTATAACAACCTGCGGTATTTGGCAGAATTGTAAAAATCTTTGGATCTAAATAATCTAGCAAATTGGGTAAATTTTTGTCTTGTCCAATATTCATTCTCCTTATAGCAACAGTAACCATTTCTGCTCCGCTATTTAATATCGCCTGTTTGGTTTCTTCGAGATCTTTATATTTTCCAGTACCAACGATTAACCTCGAATTATATGATTTGTCATTAATAGTTAATTTAGACACCTTAACCGCCTCCTACAGCATTGATAATTTCAACATTATCATTCTCTTTTAAGTTGAATGTATCATATTCAGATTTTGGCACTATTGTCTCATTAACTTCAATAGCGATATATTTGATTTCAATATTTAGGTGCTCAAGTAGGCCAACAATTGACATGCTATCAGGAATGATTTGAATATCTTTATTTAATATAATTCTCATTTTTGTAGATATTGTCGTTACGTAGTCAACATCTATTTAAAGAGGTTTTCATGGCTGTGACAAAACTCTTTAAATAGATTATCTATAGTTTGTTAAGATTAATTCTAATCTAATCATATCGTAATTTAAAAAAATTAGCAGTTAAAACTATGTTAAAATTCTTCATGTACAACTTTTATAATAATAATGCTCGATAAAAAGATAAAATCAACTGCTAATGAATTTAACCTTTATGCTAAAAAGTACTTATGCTTTAAGAAAGATAGAACAGATCTTTGGAGAGCAATGCAATATGGGCTTGTAAATGGCGGCAAGAGGATTAGGCCTTTTTTAATCATAGAGATATCGAAGATTTTAAAAATTAAAAAACACGATTATATGAAACTAGCCTTAGCAACTGAGATGATTCATGCATATTCATTAATACACGATGACTTGCCTGGAATGGATAATGATGACTTAAGAAGAGGAAAACCAACAACACATAAAAAGTATGGAGAGGCTACAGCTATATTAGCAGGCAATAGTTTACTAACGCTTTCATTTGAAATATTGTCAAATAAAAAGATGCATCCTAGTGCACTGGTGAGGGCAAATATTATTCAAGAGCTAGCTATTATATCAGGGCATAAGGGTTTAGCTGGTGGTCAATCTTATGATTTGTTATATGAAAAGAATAAACATGTTAGTGAAAAAGAAATAATTATGATGCATGAATTAAAAACAGCTAAGCTTTTTGAATTTTGTATGGTTGCGCCCTTATTATTTACTAACAGTAAATCAGTAAAAAAAATGAATGATCTAAGAACATATGGTAAAAACTTTGGTCTAATATTTCAAGCAACCGATGATCTTTTAGATTTTACTGGAGAAAAAAAGTTATTGGGCAAAAGTGTTCAAAAGGATATGAAAAAAGGTAAAGGAAATATTATGAAATTTAAATCTCCTGATACAGTGAAGGAATATTGTAATGATTTAGCAGTTTCTGCGACCTCACATTCATCTATGTTTAGAGACAAGAGGAATATTTTTAATTCATTAATTTTTCATATTATACATAGGGTTTCATAGTTGAGATATATCATAATAGTTATCCTATTTTCAGCTTTTATGCAATCATGCGCGACTTTACAGCCTGCTGATAAAGACATTAAAATTAATCTATTAACTGTAGATGCAAATCAAAATCCGATAGACGCTGTTTGTAATTTATATTCATCCTCATCTAAACTGGATGTTATTGCTCCAAAAAATTTCGTGTTTGTCAGTCAGTGTTCTTCTATAAATATTGTTTGTAAGTCTGGTCAGCTAACAGGTGAGTACGGAGTCCTAGAAGAGCAGAGAAATACATCTGCAGATAATTTTATAATAAATTCTGGGATAGGTTATATTTTTGATAGAGCTGTAGATGCTGTAACTCCAATGGGCTCTCTGATGAACTTCATGTCTAGTAATGAGGAGGACTGTATTACAGAGAGGAATATAACTATTGTTTTAGAGTAAGAAACTAGTTACTGTATGAATATGTTTATTATAGGTTTGATAGGTTTTTTATTTTTTGGAGCTATAGGTTACTTTGCTTATACTCTTGGCCAATGCGTTTGTGTTTTTAGTAGGTTGGATAGCATTATCAATAAAAAGCTAATAGGCGCACTGTCCGTTTTGATATATTTTTATTTAGTATACGTGAATCAAGATTCGTTGCTTGCAGCTTTGGCTAAGCCATTTGAAAGTATCTAATTAATAATTTACTACAGTTATTACCGCTTGAAAGGGACCGCTACCCATATTAATAACTGGCGGATCATCACCGTTCTCCCAGATAGTCATTCCCTCGCTTATACCAAAAGCTACATCTATTGTTTTTAGATCTTTCGTAATGACCAATGGTGACGCAAAAGTTTGGATTCCACCTAGTTTATCGACATCGGAACAGTCGGATGTTCTCACTCCTGCGCTGGTCTCTAAAACACCAGTTATATCAGCACCAGTGTTATTTAGATTACTGGCGGTTACTATTGCCAAGCAACTCAGCGCTCCATTGAAACTCGTGAGTTGAGCACCCCATTCTCCAGCAGTGATTGCTGAGCTACCACAAGTTGTAGATTTTCCTGTGCTCTCATTACCTGTTCCGGCTAATGTTCCGCAGAACACACCATTATCTGTTCCTGTTTTAGACCCTTCCTTTGATTCGTTGAATTTTGCAGCATATTCTACATAGAAAACATTATCTATGAGCATATAACCATGTGTATACGTATTAGGTGCAGGTCTGTAAAATGTAGCGCTTCCAAAAGCACCAGCATCCCCTGTGCCTGTCATATCAACTCTACTTCCTGTTGTACCTGCATCAAAAACTAGGACACATGAACTAATATCAGCCACAGCACTAGTAGTTGCAGCGGTTGGTGCTGAAGTACAGAAATACATTTTATACATAGTTATGCCATAGCTATCTGGTTGAACGGAGCAACTATTATCTGTAACTGTAATTACACCATTACCATCTGCTGCACATGCCGCCTCTGCTTGCTCAACTGATATTAATGAAGTTGTAATTATAAAAATTATTGATAAAAATATTCTCATATTAAAAACCACTCGCCGTAACTGAAATACCACCACCGCCTCTAACGACAATAATATTATTTTCTCTACGAACTTTTTCATACATTCGTTTATTATCTAATGGAACATAATTATATGCTTGAGTTGACACCGAGAACATTGAGGGCCTAGATTTTTCATCTGCACAACAAATAATGTAATTTAGCTTAACAAAGGTTTTTTTTGAGCTAACTGTATTATCATTTTGAATACCTGCTTCTAAAGAGAATCTAGATGTAGGCTCCATATAGAGACTTAAATTCTCACCATTTTTTATATTTAGTGTTTCATTATTCCACTGGTATGCTTTGTAATATACTTTTGCCCAAGGTACATAGGGTACAACCATCCCGATCTCTGCATCATAACCTCCGGCAGCGACTTCCGGAACACCATCAACATGATGTATAGATGATGTTGCATCATAAAAATTTAAGTTGAAGTCGTATACAGATGATTTTAACTCTATGCCTATACCAACTCTTTGATGACCAGTATGAAGCTGCTGATCAAAAAACATATTTGCACCATACATCATTGTCCTATTAACATTAAATTGTCTATATACTAAGCCTGCATTTATAGTTTCTCTGTTATCAAATGTAGAAAAGGATAATTGACTCAAAATGGCATTATCTTCATTATCAGATAACTCAAAGACACTTAAGATTCTAAAGTGCGGTTTTGATGAGTCCCTTACTTTTGTTTCAAGTTCAATCAAACGTAAACTAGCAATATTATTTCTTGCCCAAGATTCAATTGCTGAGCTTCCATGGCTAAATGCCTGATTCGCTACATTATACGCTTTTGACTCAACAGCAGATTTTATATCACCGCCACCAGCAAACACTGCGCTTGAAGCAGACATCATCAATAAAATTGTTAATGTAAATTTATTCCCCATATATCTATATTCTTCCCAAATAATACTAAAATCAATACTTTATAGCCTTTTTTTGCTCATGATTTAGAAGTACATTCTTATGAATAAGCCCCCCAAAAGATGAATACCCGTTATTTTTGTACATTTTCGATATGACTCTATGACAAGGAATGATTAGTAGGCATTTGTTGGCCCCACAGGCATTTCCTATAGCTCTAGGAGAACTTGCTAAATCTTTAGCGATATCAGAGTAATACTTTGTAGAGCCATATTTAATTTTTAAAAGTAGTTTCCAGACCTTTTTTTGATAATGTGTTCCATCTGGGTTTGCTTTAATTGTAAAACTTTTTCTATGACCTTTGAAATACTCTAGTATTTCTTTTTGAGCACAAATAAGAGTTCGATTAGAAGTTTTATTAATCTTTTTTTGTGTAAATGTTGAATGTATTATTACACCATTCTTCTCTTTTAGTAACATTCGAGCCAAAGGCGTATCAAACACACATTCGTTTATCATATAACCTTTAAGAACTTTAGTAACCAGAATCCTATAACAGAAAGCATAAAACCTATAACTATAATATTAATTAAAAATGTTGCGATTCTAAATTGAAAAGTGTCTTGTTTATTATCTGGATTGACAAACTCACCATTGATCCATTTTCCAGTATAAGTGCTACCATCACTATAGATCCATTGACCGTCACCAAACGGTCTTCCTTTTTTATATTCACCTTTATATACCTTTCCATTTGGGAAAGTATTCACACCATAGCCATGAGGAAGATCATTCTCCCAACCACCTTCATATGTTCTATTACTCAAAGTTTTTAAAACTCCTTTGCCATGCTTTTTACCATCTAAGAACTCACCAGTGTAAACATCCCCATTGTCAAAGGTTTGAACACCAGTCGTCATATCATCATTACTATAATTAATTGTTGCTCTGATTATTTTTCTTGATGATGTAGACAGATTATCTCGAGACATAAGCTTCATACTAAGATTTTTTAATTTGAGCTAGGACTGTATAGAAAATAGGCCCTTCACCCATATCAGTGACGTCTTGTGTATTAAGTGCGTTGACATTTACACCGTTTTTAATCAGAGAGCCTTTGTATTGTTTTTGCGTTGAGGCAACGCCTTCGAGCATTGAATCTATAATTACAGCATGAGCATAAGTTTCTCCTACATCATTATAAATCTTACAAAGATCCCCATCTTTTATTTTTCTTTTACTTGCATCTTTGCTACTCATTTCTATAGTAGGTCTAGACGCCATATTTCTTAGTCTTTCAACTGGCACGAAAGAGTTACCAATAAACTGATGAGTTGCTGGACTTAAAATCTGAATTGGATATCTTTTTCTTAAAGCTTTATCAGTGAATTCTTCGATATGTTCTGGGTAGGCACCCAATCCTATTTTCTCTGTGTCCTTAGAATAGATTTGAATCTTTCCATCTTTAGTTGGCCAGCCATTTTTAAGATAATCTCTTTTTTTATTTTCAACGTCACCTTTTACCCAGCCATTTTTTTTAAGTTTTTCAAAAGTAACGCCTTTAAACAGAGGATTATGTTTTGGGTCAATCATATTCTTAATCATACTTTCATCAGTTTCTTTAAAACATTTGTCTTTATAGCCCATATATTTTGCAAGATCCCTAAACAAATCTTGATTAGATTTACTTTCTCCTAGTGGTTTTATCGCTGGCTGTGTGAGACTAAAATAATAATGTCCGTAAGGCGCATGAAGATCCATATGCTCTAGTTGAGTATCTGCTGGCAAAACAATATCAGCATAATCACAGCTATCTGTCCAAAAAGTTTCGTGAACAACCGTAAATAAATCTTTTCGCTTTAAACCTCTGCGAACACTGATGCTATCTGGAGCACAATTAGCTATATCTGAATTCCAAACAAATAATGATTTAATTGGAGGATCCAATTTTTTATCATTTAAGGCATTTCCTATTTGTATCATATTTATGGATCTTGGATTTTTATTATCTAGAAGATCTGGTCTTTGTAACTTTCCTAAATCTACGTTCCACATTTCCTCAATTGACCCTACAAAACACCCAGAGCTTTTATTCTTCCAAGCACCTGTTATCGCAGGAAGCAACATAATTGATCTTACCATCATGCCACCATTACGATGACGGTTTAATCCATAGTTAGGGCGTATATATGTTTTCTTGGTTGAACCATATTCAAAAGCTAATTGTTTAATGTCTGCTTTTTGTATACCAGTAATTCTTGAAACTTTATCTAAGGTATACTTTGGTAATATTTTATCTAGGAATTCCTTATATCCAGTCGTATGTTTTTTTAAAAAAGCTAAATCATGTTTTTTATTTTTAACTATCTCATTCATCATACCTAATGCTAAGGCTGCATCAGTTCCTGGTTTGGGTTGAATATGCCAGTCACTTAAAGCAGCTGTTCTAGTTTCTCTTGGATCAATACAAATTATCTTTGCACCTCTTTTTTTTGCTTCTTCAACAAATGGCACCATATGAACATGTGTTGAAACAATATTGGTACCCCATAGTATTATCAAATCATTATTTGGGACCTCATCAATTGCAGGCCCACATGCTGCCCCATAGGTATAGATACCAGCTGTTGAGGCTGCAGCTATACAAATAGTTCTGCCTAGCCTGGCCGCGCCCATCTTATTCCAAAATCTTTCAGACATCCCCCAGTAGCCGAGCATCCCTAGCGTTCCAGAGTAGCTAT
>JBJKYE010000029.1:0-49984 GCA_045561195.1 Gammaproteobacteria bacterium
AATACTAATTAAAGTAAATTTATACTAAAATGTAGGTAAATTATGCCTGATCAAATATACATATTTATAGATTCAGCCTTCATTAGAGATAATAAAGCTGGATTAACTTCTAATGATTCTATTAATATGTCGACAAAGTATAAGAATATATATAAGTTCTCATATAAAACAGCTTTGACTAGTAATCAGCTTAAAACTTTAAAGAAACTTCTTAGATGTAACAGTCAATTAACGGAAGAGGACATATCAAAGAATTCTATAGTTATTGGCAACAGATCAAGTCATAAATCTCCATGGTCAGAAAAAGCTAGACAAATAATCCTAAATTGTGGTTTTGATAATACTTTAAAAATAGATCGTTTGAGATTTTATGATATTGCTGACAACAAACAATTAACCAGAGTTAAGGCTAACCCAAATATTCTTTTTGATAAAATGACCGAGTTACTATTTTTAAAAAAGATTGACATAATTAACTATCTTTTTTTCAACGAAAATATAGAAAAGAAATCAACGTTTAATCATATATCATTGCAATCAATTGCCAAATATAATAAAAAAATGGGCTTAGCCTTGAGTAGTTTGGAGATAGAGTACTTAAAAAAAATGTATACAAAGCTAAAAAGATCTCCCACTGATGTCGAGCTAATGATGTTTGCTCAAATTAATTCTGAGCATTGTAGACATAAAATTTTCAATTCACAGTTAAATATTGATAATTCTATCAAACCACTCTCATTATTTAAATTAATCAAACGTACATACAAAAAAAGTAATAATGATGTAGTGTCAGCCTATACAGATAATTGCTCGATTATTAAATCTAATAAGACCAAATTTTTATCATCAGATATTTCTTCAAAAAAATATAAATATATTTCGGAAAGCGGTTTATATATTATCAAAGCAGAAACCCATAATCATCCAACTGCTATATCACCTCATGCTGGCGCAGCTACTGGGTCGGGTGGTGAATTGAGAGACGAAGGTGCCACTGGTTTAGGGTCTCTTCCAAAAGTTGGTTTCACAGGCTATACATTATCAAATTTAAATATTCCTAATCAGAAAAATATCTGGGAAAAAACCTCTGTCACAAGACCATCTAGAATTAAATCAGCTCTTGATATAATAATAGAAGCTCCAATTGGCGCTGCTTCCTATAATAACGAATTTGGTAGACCAAATATTTTTGGATATTTTAGAACTTGTGAATTTACTGTTTTTAATAAAAATAAAAATCTCAAAGCTATTGGCTATCATAAGCCTATTATGCTTGCTGGTGGTATAGGAACCATAAGATCCAATCATACGCATAAATCAAAATTATCTGATGGTGATTTAGTCATAATTCTAGGTGGACCATCATATGTGATTGGTATTGGTGGTGGTGCAGCCTCATCATTATCATCAGGCTCAAGCACAGAAGATTTAGATTTTTCTTCTGTTCAAAGAGACAATCCTGAAATAGAACGACGATGCCAAGAAGTTATCAATCAATGTGTATATCTAAATGACCGTACTCCGATTAAAAGCATCCATGATATAGGTGCAGGTGGCTTATGTAATGCTGTCCCCGAAATTGTTCATGAATCAAAAATGGGTGCAAATATAAAAATGTCCAGTATACCTCTGGGCGAAGATTCAATGTCACCCCTAGAAATATGGTGTAATGAATCTCAAGAGAGATATGTAATCATTATTAACAAGAATGATCTACCGTTATTCGACAATATATGCAAAAGAGAAAACTGCCCTTACTCTTCAATTGGCCAAGTCACAAAAAGACCTTATTTACAAGTATTTGACTTGGACGATAAAACAAAAGTGATTGATTTACCAATGAATTTTTTATTAGGAAAGCCTCCATTAGAGTCAATCGACATCAAAGGCCACAGGAAAGAAAATTCTGAAAAAAATGTAAAGCTGCTATCTTTCTTAGATAGTGCTAAAAACATTCTAATGCTACCTTCTGTTTCTGATAAAAGTTTTTTAATCACGATAGGCGATAGATCTGTTACAGGATTAGTGTCTCGTGATCAAATGATTGGCCCACATCAGGTTCCCGTTTCTAATATTGGCATCACATCTTCAAGCATTGGATCTAAAAATGGTCAAGTCTTGACAATAGGGGAAAGACCAATGATTGCTATCTCTAATCCTGAGGCATCTGCAGAAATATCTTTTGGTGAGGTAATCACAAATATCTCTAGTAGTCATATTAAAGATTTATCTAAAATAAAGATATCAGCCAATTGGATGGCATCATCAAAGAATAAAAACGAGATAGAAGGTCTATATAGTGCTGTAAGAAAAGTATCAGATCTTTGTCAATACTTAGATATAACTATACCAGTTGGAAAGGACTCTCTTTCTATGAATACATCATGGTCTGAAAATAAATCTATTAACCAAGTTGAGAGTCCAGTTAGCTTGATACTTTCTGCTTTTAGTTCAATAGATGATATTAATGAATATAAGTCTCCAGATATAAAAGGAAATGGTAATTTATTCTTGATCGACTTAGGAGATGGTAAAAATAGATTAGGCGGATCATCATTCCATCAAATGCATAATATTATCAGTCATGACGTACCTAGACTAGACAATAAAGATAATTTAATTAATTTTTTCAAATTCATTCAAAAACTTCATAAAAATAAATTAATTGAATCATATCATGATAAATCTGATGGAGGTCTTTTTGTTACGTTATCTGAAATGGCTCTGGCGGGAAATAAATCAATTATTATCAACAAGAGTTTAGAAAGATATTATTCAGATGATTTGATGAAAGAATTCTTTTTTAATGAAGAGCTGGGGGCTGTAGTTGAAATAAATAAAAAGCGAACTAAAGATTTTATGCGTATAGTTTCAAGCTACAAACTAGAACATCTTGTAATCGATCTAGGAGATACAAAGAATACTATTAAACCAAGTATAACTATTAAGTCGGGCAAAGATATTATTATACCTCTTACGGAGATAAGACGTTATTGGAGTAAATTATCTTATGATATTCAGAAGCTTCGAGATAATCCTAAGACTGCAAAAGATGAGTATATGGGTAAAATTAATCTCCATAAAAAAATGATTAAACAAAAGGATAAATTGAGCTTTAATTTGAAAGACCCTCTAAAAGTTAAGAAGAAATTTGCGACAAAACCCAAAGTTGCGATACTACGTGAGCAAGGGGTTAATGGACACAAAGAAATGGCGCATTCTTTTATACAAACTGGATTTGATGCCCATGATATACATATAAATGATTTAATCAGTGGAGATATAGATATCAACAAGTACGAAGGATTGGTCGCATGTGGAGGGTTTTCATATGGGGATGTTTTAGGCGCAGGAACAGGGTGGTCCAATAAGATTTTATATAATGATAAAATTAGGAATAATTTAGAATTGTTCTTTTCTAGTCGTAATAAGTTTGCATTAGGTGTTTGTAATGGTTGTCAGATGTTATCTCAACTTAAAGAAATAATACCTGGAACATCACATTGGCCACAGTTTGTAAGAAATGTATCAAACCAATTTGAAGCTAGATTATCTAGAATCAAGATTAACAAGTCAAAATCTATCTTTTTTAAAGGTATGGAGGGATCAATCCTGCCCGTGATAGTTTCGCATGGCGAAGGTAGAGCAATATTTGTGAATAACCAAGATAGCAAAAAAGGTATAATTAATTATGTGGATCAAAGTAATAAGATTTCTATGAGATATCCATTTAACCCTAATGGGTCATTAAATGGTTCAAATGGTTTTACAAATAATGATGGAAGAGTAACCATTCTTATGCCTCACCCCGAGAGGTTATATGAGATAAGTCAATATTCGTATATTTCGTCAGATTGGCAGATATCTCCATGGACGAAATTTTTTATTAATGCACGTGAGTGGTTAAAATAATGTCAAAGTATAATTTAGATAAAGAAAATTCTATAACTGATGAAATCTATTTTAGAAATAGAAGAAAAATAATGTCATCAAGTCTAGTTATCCCGTTTCTACTAAATTCTAGTCTATTCGCTTCGACCAAAAAAAATTTACCTTTTATTAAAGATACTGAATTTAGTACTAATGAACAGACAAATACAATAAAACAAATCACTTCTTATAATAACTTTTATGAGCTAGGTTCAGGGAAACGTGATCCTATGTTTAACTCCGATAAACTAAAAACTGATGAGTGGACATTAACTATAGATGGCTTGGTAGAAAAGCCACTTGTTCTAAGTATGGATGACTTAATAAAAAGATATCAATTAGAAGAGAGGATATATAGATTGAGATGCGTAGAAGCATGGTCGATGGTTGTTCCATGGATAGGCTTCGAGCTCAGGCATATATTAAAAGAAGTTAAACCTCTGTATAATGCTAAATATGTATCTTTTGAATCTATTCTTGATCCTGAAAATTTACCTGGTCAAAAAAGGAATGTTTTGAATTGGCCCTATAGAGAAGGTTTGAGAATGGATGAAGCGTTAAACCCACTGGCACTAATTTCTGTTGGATTATATGGTAAAGTTATGCCTAACCAAAATGGAGCTCCTGTTCGATTAATTGTTCCATGGAAATATGGATTCAAAAGTATTAAATCAATCGTAAAGATTTCGTTTGTAGAAGATGAGCCAATATGCACCTGGAATCAACAAGCTCCTGATGAATATGGTTTTTATTCAAATGTTAATCCATATGTTGATCACCCAAGATGGAGCCAAAAAAGAGAGAGAAGAATTGGAGAATTTGGCAAAAGAGATACTTTATTGTTTAATGGCTACAGCAACTTTGTTAATAATCTGTATACTGGCATGGATCTAGAAAAATTCTTTTAAGATGTATCAAATAATTGTAACTTATACCTTTGTTATTACGCCGCTTATATTTATAATATTCAACATCCTATTTAATAGCGCCATAATCAATCCTTTTTCTTATTTAATAATTTCTACTGGTTATATTTCTATGTCTCTTTTAATAATGGTATTATTTATACCATTGTTTAAACCAATAAAGAACTTTTTTGATAGAAAAATATTTGGACTTTCAGCATTTAACTATACTTTAGTTCATCTTTTACTATATATTATAGATAATAATATTTCCCTGAAGTATTTGTATGCTGATCTCTCTAGCTTATTATATATCCAAGTTGGTTATATAGCTTTTTTACTGTTCTTGCCTCTTGTTTTTACTTCTACAATTAAGGCTAAATTAGCTCTAAAGAATAATTGGTTCAAAATTCATCGGTTGATTTACATAATTATTCCACTATCATTTATACATTATTATCTGATAATTAAAGCAGATTATTTATTATTCTTTATTTATCTAATAATGTTTATTTTAATATTGATTCTAAAAAAAAGGATTATTTCTAATGAATAGAAGAGAGTTTGTTCAATTTTTATTAGCAGGTTGCGCGGCAGGTATAGTAAGACCGAGCTTTGGTAATGCTACAGTAAATTATAACCTTAAACCTTTTGGGAATCTTAGGTTAATGCATATAACAGATACTCATGCTCAGTTAGAACCAATGTATTTTAGAGAACCAAATTTTAATTTAGGCGTAGGTGAAAATAAAAATAGACCGCCACATATTGTTGGTGAAAAATTACTTAACTTTTATTCAATTGATAGCTCACTACTTAAACATGCTTATACACATCTCGATTTTAATAAACATGCAAAACAGTTTGGTAAATTTGGAGGGTATGCACACCTTAAAACATTAATTGACTCATTAAAATCTCAAGTCAATGATAATTGCTTATTACTTGATGGTGGTGATACTTGGCAAGGCAGTGGTTTATCATATTTAGAAAACGGTAGAGACATGGTTGCTGCCTCCAATTTATTAGGAGTTGATGTAATGACTGGCCATTGGGAATTTACATATGGAGAAGAAACCTTTATAAATAATTTAAAAAACTTTAATGGAGATTTCGTTGCACAGAATATTTCACTTACTGAAGAAGCAATATTCGATGGTTTAGAGCCTAAAGATGATGATAATCATTTTCAGCAACCTTATGTTATTAAAGTAATAAATGGAGCAAGAGTAGCTATAATTGGACAAGCTTTTCCATATACACCTATCGCAAACCCAAAAAGATTAATTCCTAACTTAACATTTGGCATTAGAGATGCTGAATTACAGGAGCTCATTAATAATATTAAGAAAAAAGAAAAACCATCAGTGATAATTTTACTTTCTCATAATGGTGTAGATGTAGATAAAAAAATGGCATCGAAAGTAAGCGGGTTAGATATAATCTTTGGTGGACACACACACGATGTCTTGCCAGAGCCTATAATTGTAAAAAATAACTATAATTCAACCTTAGTAATAAACTCAGGTTGCAACGGCAAGTTTGTCTCCGTCCTTGATTTGGATATACAAAGAACAACGTTTAGTTATCGTTATAAGCTACTGCCTGTTCTATCTAATCAGATTAATCCATCTAAAGAAATGGATAAACTTATCATGAAATATAGTAAGCCTCATTCCCATCATCTAAATGAGGTAATAGGTAAGGCTAATACTGATCTTTATAGAAGAGGAAACTTCAATGGATCATTTGATAAATTAATTTGTGATTCAATGACAAATATCCTGGATGCTGAGATTTCACTCTCTCCAGGGTTTAGGTGGGGGCCTACTGTCTTGGCAAACGAAGAAATTAAAATGTCAGACATATATAATCATACCGCGATAACTTATCCTAATGTCTATCGAAGAGAATTAACGGGAGAGAGTATTAAGAATATCCTCGAAGATGTTGCGGATAATATATTTAATCCGGACCCATATCTTCAACAAGGCGGTGATATGGTTAGAACCACCGGTATTAGTTATAAAATAACTCCACGAAATAAGATAAACAAAAGATTAAGTGATATACGAACAAAAGATGGTAAACAATTGATAAATAACAATAAATATATAGTATGTGGATGGGCTAGTGTTAATTCAGAAGAGACAGGTAAGCCTATATGGGATATTACAAGAGAATACTTAAGTGACATAAAATACTATGACTTAGCCGATATAAAGCAACCACGTGTATTACTAGAAGATGATAATTTTGGGCTAGAAACTTAGTTACAAGAAAAATAGAAAATGTTAATATTTCATTTGGATTCACATAGTATTTTTGGAAAAAGGAGACCTTATGTTTGACGTAGATATGAAAATTGCTGGTTTTGATGATGAGCTAAATGATGCCATCAAAAAAGAGATAATAAGACAAGAAGAGCACGTAGAACTGATTGCGTCAGAAAATTATGCAAGTCCGAGGGTCCTCGAGGCTCAAGGCTCTGTACTCACAAACAAATATGCAGAAGGGTATCCTTATAAGAGGTATTATGGTGGCTGTGAGAATGTAGACATTGCTGAACAATTGGCAATTGATCGATTAAAGGAAATCTATGGTGCTGATTATGCGAATGTTCAGCCGCATTCAGGATCTCAAGCAAATGCTGCAGTATATCTTGCGCTACTAAATGCCGGAGACACAATACTGGGAATGAGTCTAGATGCTGGTGGACATTTAACACATGGCTCTAAGGTTAACTTTTCTGGTAAATTATTTAATGCAGTTCAATATGGCATAGATGATAATGGCATGCTTGATTATGATGAAATAGAAAAATTAGCTGATGAACATAAGCCAAAAATGGTTGTAGCTGGTTTTTCTGCTTACTCACAAGTAGTAGATTGGGAAAGAATGGCGCAAATTGCTAAGAAAGTTAATGCATACTTCATGGTAGACATGGCTCATGTATCTGGATTAATTGCGGGTGGCGTTTATCCTTCTCCTGTACCATTTGCTGATGTTGTTACTTCAACTACTCATAAAACACTGAGAGGCCCAAGAGGTGGAATAATCATTTGTAAATCAAATCCTGATTTAGAAAAGAAATTTAATTCTCTTGTATTCCCAGGAACTCAAGGTGGTCCACTAATGCATGTTATCGCAGCTAAGGCGGTTGCCTTCAAAGAGGCTTTAGAACCTGAGTTTAAAGAATACATGCAACAAGTAGTTCTTAATGCAAATGTTTTAGCTAAAACTATAATGGACAGAGGTTTTGATATAGTTTCTGGAGGAACTAAAAACCATCTGATGTTAGTAAGCCTTGTCAAGCAAGGACTAACAGGCAAGGCAGCTGATGCAGCACTTCATAAAGCTAATATCACTGTTAATAAAAATTCAGTTCCTAATGATCCTCAAAGCCCCTTTGTCACAAGCGGGATTAGGTTAGGCACGGCAGCTATAACTACAAGAGGTTTCAAGGAAGCTGAAACTACGGTTCTTGGAAATCTAATATGTGATGTATTGGATGATATAGAAAATGAATCTAATATTAACTCTGTAAAAGAGAAAATATTAAATTTAACATCACAGTTTCCTGTATATGCAACCAACAAGAAAGCTGTTGCGTAAGGATGGCTTAAAGTGCGCTGTCCATTTTGTGGAGAGCCTGAAACAAAGGTAATTGATTCACGGCTAAGTACTGAGACTAATGCTATAAAAAGGCGTAGAGAGTGTATTTCTTGTCAAAAACGTTTTAATACTACAGAGCATTCTGAGTTATCTTATCCGAGAGTTATAAAATCAGATAAGTCATCTGAATTATTTTCTGAGGAAAAAATTAAAATAGGTGTTAATTTAGCCTTGGAGAAAAGAATTAATCCAATAGAAGATATTGAAAATACTTTTAAAAATATCTTTCAAAAATGTTTAACTTTTACTGAAAAAGAAATCTCATCTAAACATATAGGCGAAATTGTCATGAACGAGTTGCTGGGGCTTGATCATGTAGCATATTTAAGATTTGCTTCTGTCTACCTTAATTTTGAAAACAAGGATTCCTTTACTAAAATTATAAAAAACTTAGAAAAAGATTTATCTCCAGAAATGCGAAAACGTCAAAAACAGTTACTAGATGATGACTAACAACGAAACTGATAAATTTTATATGAAAGAAGTTCTTTTGCTAGCTGCAAAAGGAAAATATACTGTACAACCTAACCCTATGGTTGGAGCTCTGATTGTTAAGGATAATAAGATAATCGGCTCTGGTTATCATAGAAAACCAGGTACACCCCATGCTGAACAAGTTGCCATTAAAAAAGCAGGAAGAAAATCAAAAGATGCAACTTTATATATAAACTTAGAGCCATGTTGTCATTATGGTAGGACACCACCATGCTCTGATTTAATAATAGAAAGCAAAATTTCAAGAGTTGTAATTTCTTCATTAGATCCAAATCCATTGGTAAATGGAAAAAGCGTGAAGCAATTGAGAAAATATGGAATTAAAGTTAAGACAGGGGTTCTAAAAAGAAAGTCACTAGAATTAAACAAAGGATTCTTTAGTAAATTTATAAACAAAAGGCCACATGTCACTGCTAAATTTGGTGTATCTCTGGATGGTAAAATATCTTTGTTAAATGGAACAAGTAAATGGATCACGTCGTCTGATTCCAGAAAAGACGCGCAAGAAGAAAGAGCTTCGCGCTCCCTGATTTTTACCTCATCCAAAACAGTACTTAGAGATAACCCGCAAATGACTATAAGAGATCCTATTCTATTAGATAAAATAATTAAACAGCCTAATATTGCTATAATTGATAGAAATCTTAAAATCCCAATTAATAGTAAAATATTTAAAGATAAAAGTAGGTTGGTTTATATTTTCACTAATAGAAATCAATCATCAAAAAAGTTTCGATCGAATGTAATTCTGGTTAAAACTTCATCAGATAATAATAAAATAAATATAAAAGAATGCTTACGGTTTCTTGCTAAGCAAGATATTAATAGTATACTATTGGAATCAGGATCAAATCTCATGAGCTCTTTTCTAAGGGAAAAATTAGTTGACGAATTAATTTTATATTTTTCTCCTAGAATGTTAGGTTCATCTGCTATTTCTTTTTCTGGTATTCAAGATATTGAGAAACTATCTAAGAAGATCAAATTTTCTATAAATGATATGATTGTAATTAATCAAGATCTTAAATTAGTATTAGAGAATGAATATGTTTAGTGGAATAATAGAAAAATTAGCTCAAGTCCATGAATTTGAAGTAAGTAATGATAAAAACTATATTGCAATAGCCATAGATAATTCTGGTCTATTATTAAAAATAGGGGATAGTGTTGCCATAAATGGGGTATGTTTAACCATTGCAAAAATTAAAGATCATCTATTTTATTATGATTTGTCACCTGAAACATTATCGTTAACATCCCTTAAAGATTTATCTGTAAATGATTTTGTTAATATTGAATATCCTCTAACACTTAATAAATTTATTAGTGGTCATATTACGACGGGTCATGTTGACACCATAGGGATAATAAAATCTCTACAAAAAATAACTGATTCATGGGAGGTTGTTGTAAAAGTAGAATCAGATATATTGAAATATATTATACGTAAAGGTTCTATTACGATTGATGGCGTTAGCTTAACAGTTAATAAGATAGATAATAATCTTGTTTATTTGATGATAATTCCTCATACATTTAAAAACACAATCTTTAAAAATTATAAGATCGGACAAAAAGTAAATATTGAGGTAGACTATATAACCAAGCATTTAGAGAAACTAAAAAATGATTAACACAACTCAAGAAATAATAAATTCTATAAAAAAAGGCAAGATGGTAATCATTATGGATGATGAAAATCGAGAAAATGAAGGCGACTTAGTAATGGCTTCAGAATTTGTTACTGCTAAAGATATAAACTTTATGGCATCAAAAGGGAGAGGTCTAATATGTTTAACATTAACTAGTCAGAAATGTAAAAAACTTGGCTTACCTTTAATCAAGAAAACTGGTGAAACATCAAAAGAGACAAATTTTACTGTATCAATTGAATCAGCTAAAGGAGTTACCACGGGGATTTCAGCTGCTGATAGAGCCAAAACCATTCAAACAGCAGTAGCCAAGAAATCAAAGCCTAGCGATCTTGTCCAGCCAGGACATATATTCCCTCTCATGGCAAAAGATGGAGGCGTGCTTGTAAGAGCAGGGCATACTGAAGCAGGATGTGACCTTGCAAAATTAGCAGGACTTGAACCATCTGCTGTGATCGTAGAAATTTTGAACGAAGATGGGACTATGGCTCGAAAAAAAGATCTAATCACATTTGCTAAAAAGCATAAATTAAAAATTGGTACTATTGAGGACTTAATCAAATATAAAACTGCTAATGAAAAAACCATTAAGAGAGTGAGCGAGGAAATTATTACTACAGATTATGGTGAATTTACATCAATATTTTATGAGGATACTCTAACATCACTTATACATTTTGTATTAATAAAAAATAAAATTGATAGTACTATGCCAACAACTGTAAGAGTCCATGTTCAAAATGTTTTAACAGATACAATCAAGTCAACTAATTTATCAACGTGGCCTCTTGATAGTGCTCTTAAAAAGATTTCTAAATCAAAGCAAGGCGCTATGGTGTTCATAACAGAAAATTTATCATCAAGTCATATTAATTATTTAAAAACTACAAAGACAAGACGTGTTAATAAGAATCATAAAATTGATGACTATCGAACAGTAGGCATCGGAGCACAAATCTTAAGTGATATTGGCGTAAAAGACATGATATTATTAAGTACCCCAAAGGTTTATCATGGTATAAATGCTTTTGGTTTGAATGTAATAAAATATATCAGTAAGTAATGAAAAAAAATATAATACCTACAAATAATCTTTTTTTAGAACTTGATGACATTGATAATTTCAAAGACTTATCACAGCTGAGTTCTAGAGATATTATTATTATCACAACAAAATATCATCAAGAAATAAATGATAGTTTAATAGCGGATTTCATAACAACTATAAAATCAAAAAATATGAATTACTCAGTAGGGATAATTGAAGTTTCCGGTGCATTTGAATTAGTGTATGCCATGAAGAAGGCTATAGATAAATTTTCGCCTAAATTAATACTAGCGGTTGGATGCATTATTAAAGGTGATACTAAACATGATGAGTACCTATCTAATTCTATTATTAATAATATGCATTCAATCAGTCTTGAATGTATGACTCCAATAATTAATGGGGTGTTGACTACTAATAATTTAGAACAGGCAATCGAGCGAGCAGGTAAGAAGTATAGAAAAGGAAAAGAGTTTGCATTGACATCAATGGAGATGCTATCTCTCAGTGAGAGCCTTGATAAACAGTGATCAATCAAAAAGAAAGAAGACTAGCCAGAGAATGTATCGTTAAAATTTTATATCAACGAGATTTAACTGATTATTCATTTGATGAAATTTCAGATTCATTTGTTGAAAAAAGAAAATATGATAATGAATACCTCAAAAACCTTTTAGATTTATTGGATATTAATTTAGAGTCTATAGATAATTTTATCATAGAAAACACTGATCTTAATCTTGACAACCTGACGCCTATTGATAAAGCGATTATCAGGCTTGCGATGTGTGAGTTCTTATATCGCGATGATATCCCAGGTAAGGTTTCAATCAACGAGAGCGTCCTAATTGCTAAGAAATTCTCAACGGATGATTCTTATAAATTTATAAATACTATCTTAGATCAAATATATAAATATATTACATAATTATGATAAAAAATGAAGAAAATATAATAGATTATATAAAATCAAATATTAAAACTAAATCAAAAGATGTGCTAAAAAGCATAGGAGATGATTGTGCTGTAATAAAGATAAATAAATCAAAATCTTTCGTAGTAACAACCGACACATCTTTGCTTGGACCACATTTTTCCAAAGATTATCTGCCGTATGAAATTGGTTATAAATCATTAGCGACGAATTTAAGTGATATTGCTGCAATGGGTTGTAAACCTTTGTATATCTTTATGGCTATAACTATACCAAACCTAAATTCTTCTTGGATAAAATCATTTTATCGAGGTATTAGCAAACTAACAACTAAACATAATGTTGCTCTGATTGGAGGTGATACAAATAAAGGACCTCTGAGTATATCCATACAGGTAATAGGAATTAGTAAGAATAAAATACTATATAGAAGTGGAGCTAAGACAAAAGATGATATATATGTATCTGGTGATTTAGGATCTGCTAGATCAGCATTAATATTTAAGGGTATAAAAGATAAAAAAAAAGAATTCCTTTCTTTGAAAAAGTATTTACATACACCAACACCCAGAGTAGAGCTAGGGTTAGATCTTTCAAAATTTGCCACTAGCTGTATTGATGTTTCAGATGGTCTTGCAAAAGATATATCGAATATTATTAAAGAAACTAAATGTGGTGCAAAAATATACCTTGATAAAATACCGCATAAGTTAATTATTAAAAAAGCACTACCTAAAAATAGATTATATGAAGCTATAATAGGCGGCGGCGAAGATTATGAGCTTTGCTTTACCGCCAATAGCAAAGACTCAAGAAAAATAAAATATTTATCAAAGAAGCATAAAATTAAAATTACAAAAATTGGAACTATAACCAAGAAGGATCTTAAGTATTATGATCACGATAAAGAAATAAAATTAAACTTAAAGGGTTTTGATCATTTTTCATCATGAATTAGATAACATTATAACCAAGCTTTTCCAGATAAGTTGTTAGACGTATGAGTGGTAATCCAATAATTGATGTTGGATCTTGTCCTTCAGCCTTCTCAACTAAACCTATCGCTAGACCTTCGATACGAATACTACCTGCACAATTGAGCATATCCTCTTTTTTAATATAGTTTTCAATTTGACTAGTGCTAAGCTTCTTCATTCTTAAACTATAATTGACTATAGACTTATAGACCTTATTTTCAGATATGCATATTACACATATGCCAGTTTTAAATATTATCTTTTTACCAGATAGATACTTTAGTTGTTTCTTAGCATTACTAACATTTTTAGGTTTACCAAGAACTTTTCCATTTATAAGGGCAACTTCATCAGAACCAATAACAATTGCATCTGTATTATTAGCTGCTACTTTTATTGCTTTTTCATATGACAATCTTTTGATAAAATTATTTATCTCCTCTCCTTTTTTTCTAGATTCATCTATATTAGGTTTGATTACAGTAAATTTTAATTTTAATTGTCTGAGTAATTTTTTTCGATGTATTGAGCTTGAGGCTAGTATTAGTTTCTTCATATGAGATATCTGATTTATTGTATTAATTCAGGTAAATATTAGCAGAAAGCTTAATATTTTTAAATCTTATATGAATTTTTTGTATATTTGGTATAAAAGTACAGATATGAATTGCTTGATAAGCCTTTTTTGCTTAGAATAGCGTATATTTTAAAATATTTAACGGTGTTCTAATATGGCAGTTCAAAAAAGTAGAAAATCTAAGTCAAAAAAAGGTATGAGACGATCTCATCATGGCTTATCAGGTCCAGCAATGTCCGTAGATAAAACAACTGGTGTGAGACATCTAAGACATCATTTAGCTAAAGATGGCTATTATAAAGGGTCAGAAATAGTAGCACCTAAAGTCAAAAAAGAAAAACAAGAAGATTCGCAAACATCGTAAATTCTTAGTAAACTAATTATAATGCATCAAAAAATTACCATAGCATTGGATATGATGAGTGGGGACCATGGAGTTTCCTCATCAGTACCAGCCGCAATAGAATCTATAGAAAAATTTGATGACATGTTTCTTATTTTGGTTGGAGATCGAGATAAAATTAATCCTTTGATATCTGATAAGATAAAAACACTTGAAGGTATACGTTATAAAATTATTCATACAAAAGAATCTATCAATATGGATGATGAAATTATTTCTGCAATACGTGGCAAGAAAAAATCATCTATGAGATTAGGTATTAATGCTGTTAAAGCCAAAGATGCTGATGCATGCGTAAGTGCTGGCAATACTGGTGCATTAATGGCTCTATCAAAAATAATTTTAAAGACGATACCTGGCATAGACCGACCTGCAATATGTGGATCACTTCCAACAAAGTCAGGTCAATTCCATATGTTAGATCTTGGAGCAAATGTCGAATGCAATGCTAAACATTTGTATCAGTTTTCGCTAATGGGCTCAGCTTTAGTGCAATCATTAGAATTGAATAATAAGCCAGTTATAGGGTTATTAAATATTGGATCTGAGGAATTTAAAGGTAATGATACAATCAAATCAGCAGGTCAGTTGATTAGCAAATCTAATCTTAATTATGCCGGTTTTGTTGAAGGAGATGATATGTTTAGTGGAAAATTCGATGTAGTAGTTGCTGATGGTTTTGCAGGTAATATTGCACTTAAAAGTATAGAGGGAGTAGCAAAAGTGATTAACCACTTTATTAAGACTGAATTTACTAAAAATATGTTTACAAAATTATCTGCTCTGATTAGTCTGCCAGTTCTGAAATCAGTAAAACAAAGAGTTGACCCTAGAGAATATAATGGCGCAAGTTTGGTTGGCCTTCAAGGTGTAGTAGTAAAAAGTCATGGTGGCGCAGATTCATATGCTTTTAGCCAAGCTATAAATACTGCATATTATGAAGTTAAGAATGAATTACTCAACAAAATAGAGTCATTGATACAAACAGAGTTGTCTAATGAGTAAAAAATATTCTAGAATAATTTCGACAGGAAGTTATTTACCTGAAAAAATACTAACAAACTATGATCTTGAGAAGATGGTAGATACTTCTCATGATTGGATTTTTGAACGTACAGGTATAAATCAACGGCATATTGCAGACGAAAATGAATCTACCGTTGATATGGCATATATGGCATCACTGAAAAGTATGGAAAGATCTAATATAAATGCTGAAGATATAGATATGATTATAGTTGCCACTACTACGCCAGAAAGAGCTTTTCCGAGCGCCGCTGTTCTTCTTCAGAATAAATTAGATATCAAGGATTGTTTCGCTTTTGATATTAATGCAGCATGCACAGGTTTTATTTATGCTTTAGATGTTGCTGATAAATATATAAAAAATAATTCTATAAATAATATATTAGTTGTTGGTACTGAAAAAATGAGTTCATTAGTTGATTGGAGTGATAGAAACACATGTGTTTTATTTGGTGATGGCGCAGGAGCGGTAATCATAAGTTTATCGAATAACCCAGGCATTATTTCAAGTACGATAGGTTCCAATGGAAGCTATAAAGACTTGCTTACGGTGAATCCAGACTCCGACTTTATCGAAATGAAAGGCAATGATGTTTTCAAGATTGCAGTTAATACTATGGGTAAGATTGCTCGCGAAACCCTCGATGCAAACGATCTAAAAATCGACGATGTTGACTGGCTAATCCCTCATCAAGCCAATAGTAGAATAATCAATGCAATTGCAAAAAAATTATCTTTGCCAAGTGAAAAAATTATTTTAACTGTCGGAAATCATGGAAACACATCTGCAGCTTCGATACCATTAGCAATTGATTATGCCACTCAAACAGGAGACTTAAAAAAAGAAGATACTATTCTTTTAGAAGCATTCGGTGCTGGGTTTACTTGGGGATCAACACTTCTTAAATTTTAATATGCGAGATTTATTATCATGCAAGAAATGTCCTAGGATTGTTGATAATTTTAATAATCTTAAAAAAAGTCACCCTAATTACTTTAATAAACCAATTATACCGATTACAAGGAAAGAGTCTTCAGTAGTAATAGTTGGACTTGCTCCCGGCCTTACGGGTGCTAATAGAACTGGTCAAATATTTAATGGTGATTTTTCTGGAGATATACTAAATAAAGCAATAAAATTATCGGGAATTAATTTTAAAAATAATCTTTTGTACCCATATATAACTAATGCTGTTAAATGCTACCCCCCGAGTAATAAACCAAATATCTCAGAGATTGATAATTGCAATATTTTTTTAAAACAAGAAATGGAATCGTTAGATAATTTAAAGGCAATTATAGCATTAGGACATATTGCCCATAACTCAATTTTGCAATCTTATTCTCTTGTTAAACAAAAATATAAATTCTCACATGGATGCGTCCATAAAATTAATCAGAATCTGATATTAATTGATTCTTATCATTGTAGTAAAATAAATATTAATACTAAAAGATTGACGCTAACAATGTTGATAAATATATTAAATACAGCCATATCAAATAGATGAATCAAAATATCAAAAATATATTAGAAAACATAACAAGCTTTCCTGGTATATATAAATTTGAAGATAAGAACTCAAATATTATATATATAGGTAAGGCACTGAACCTAAAAAAAAGAGTTTCTTCATACTTTAGTAAATCTACTACATCTGTCAAAACGAGTAAGTTAGTTGAGAATATCAGCAACATCCAAACAGTCATAACTAAAAATGAAGAGGAAGCTTTATTGCTCGAAAATACATTAATCAAGGAATTTAAACCAAAATATAATATTTTATTACGTGATGATAAGTCATACCCATATATACTAATTAAAAAATCCCATGAGTACCCGTCTATTAAATTTTTTAGAGGCGAGGGTAGAGGCTCAAAAGATTTGTTTTTTGGCCCATATACTCAAGTAAATCATGTTAGATATATGTTAAATCTTGTACAAAAAATATTCAAAATAAGATCATGTAATGATACATACTTTTCAAATAGAAAAAAGCCATGTTTACAATACCAAATAAATAGATGTGATGCCCCATGTGTAAAAAAAATAAACTCTTCAGATTATGAACAATTAGTAAATAATGCAGTGAAGTTCTTACAAGGCAAAAATGATTATCTAATCAAGAACTATACAAAAAAAATGACCAAACTATCGTCGGAACTAAATTATGAAGAAGCTTCTGAAATAAGAGACAAAATATCTGCGATTAGGGGTATTACAAGCTCAAAAAATATAATTAATAGTCAGAAGAATTTAGATATTATTACCATAAGCTCTTTAGAGAATTATCATTTTGTAGATGTTTTTATGGTTAGAGATAATATTAATCTGGGAAATAAAACATTTGATTTTAAAAACAATGATTCACAAAGTAACATAATAGAGTCATTTATTAGTCAATATTACTTTGATAATCATCCACCAGACAAAATTGTAATACCTGATTCTATAACTAATATAGATCCTTTAAAAAATGTTTTATTTAAGAAATATAATACAAAAACTACATTAATTTATCCTAGACGGAAACCTTTTAAGGATTGGTTTAAAATTTGTGAATTAAATACAAATGAACGGCTTAAACTTGTCTTATCAGATAAATTGAGATCTGATATATTTTCTTGTTTAAATAAAGATTTAAAACCCAACACGCTAATTCGTAATGCAATATGTTTTGATATAAGTCATATGAGTGGTTCTAATATGCAAGGTTCAGCTATATGGTATTCTATGACTGGTCCTAATAAAAAAATGTATCGTAGATATAATCTAGCTAATATAAAGAGATATGATGATTATGCTGCCATGAAATTTGTGCTCTCTAGGAGGTTATCGAAGCTTAAAAAAGAAAATTTACTTCCCGAGTTAATTGTTTTAGATGGTGGGAAAGGACAAATTACGCAAGCTAGAGAAGTAATAGATGAGCTGGAGATTTCTAATATCTTATTGCTGAGTGTTGTTAAGGGAGAGAAACGTCTGACAAAAAACGACAGAGTTTTGGACATAGATGCTAAAGACATTACGCTTTCGTTGTCTAATTACTCGCTTACTTTACTACAAAAGATTAGAAATGAAGCTCATAGATTTGCTATTACAGGTCAACGTAACAAAAGCTTAAAAAGGCAATTTGAATCTAAACTTGACTCTATACCAGGTATTGGTAAAGTTAGGAAACTAGAATTACTTAAATTTTTTGGTGGTATACAAGGGGTATTGAAATCGTCTATAGAGGATTTATCGAATGTTCCTGGAATTAATTTAAAACTTGCTGATGTTATATATAAACACTTACATTCTGAATGAACTTTAATTTACCCAACTCTCTAACTTTACTAAGAATAATCTTGATTCCACTGATTGTCATTTTATTTGTATCTAACGATGAGTCGAATCGTTTCTTAGCATTTCTTTTATTCTTGATTGCTTCTATCACTGATTATCTAGATGGTTTACTTGCAAGATATATGAAGCAACAAACTAATTTTGGAGAATTCCTTGATCCAGTAGCAGACAAACTGTTGGTGATTATTACTATGATCTTGCTAATTTCGGAAAATCAGGAAATTTTATTTATGATTCCAGTATTAGTAATAGTCACAAGAGAGTTCCTGGTAATTGCAATTAGACAAAGATTGGCAGAAGTAGGTGAAAATATAAAACTATCTGTAATTTTGATATCAAAAATTAAAACTGCTATTCAGCTAATATCTTTATTATTACTGTTATATAAATATCCTTTTTTAGGATACGATACATATTTATATGGAATCATACTTCTTCAGGTTTCTGCAATTTTAACATTGATTTCTTTTTTTTATTATGTAAAAAAGTCATGGAATGTTATAATTAAGTAACCGTTTTTAATTTATATTGCGAGAATAGCTCAGTTGATAGAGCGCAACCTTGCCAAGGTTGAGGTCGCGGGTTTGAGCCCCGTTTCTCGCTCATAAATGGCTAAGTGGCAGAGTGGTAATGCAGCGGCCTGCAAAGCCGTCAACGCCGGTTCGATTCCGACCTTAGCCTTTATACAAGCAATCATCTTATAATTAAACATATTTTTCGTAATATGAATTGCTCCATAGTTATTGATTATTCTCTCTCGATATCTTCTTCTATGCATTTATGCCCATACTGAACTTCTAAGATGTGGCAATCTTTATCAGAAGAGTTAGCTGCTTTATGCCAGACCTTGGTTGGAATTAAATACCCATTACTTAATGCTGATAGATTTATGATCTCTTCTATACCATTCTTTTTTATTATTAGATGGCATTTCCCATCTAATACATACCAATGCTCAGATCTTAAAAAATGTCTTTGCATGCTTAATGATTTACCAGGCAAAATAACTAATTCTTTTACTTTATAGCTTATTTTATCATTTAAGACTTTATACCATCCCCATGATCTGACTACTTTGATATTTTTATTATCCATCATTTAATATTATCATTTATGGGTATGATACTTTAGTTACGATTTAAAAAAATAACATTTTAATTCATATGCTTCTCTTTATATGGTATCTTTAAATCTGATTCTGGCCCGGGTGGCGGAATTGGTAGACGCAAGGGACTTAAAATCCCTCGAGGGCAACCTCGTGCCGGTTCGACTCCGGCCCTGGGCATTGATATGAAAAAATTTTCTGTAATATTAACAATATTTTTTTTAGCAGGATGCGCTAAAAGCCTTATACCGATGCCAGCATCACTGTTACCAGAAATTAATAGGGATGTTAAGTCTGATGAAAGTTATGGGACATATCCTCAGAATTATCAGAAAATTTTAAAGGATTATCTACAAAACAATCTATTAAATCATGAGGATGCTAAAGTTGATTTTATAAACAAGCCTAGTCGTATATCGATCTCTCAAGTTGGAAATATATATTCTGGATATAGGGTCTGTTTATCAATCAATTCAAAAAATGGAAAATCAATATATACCGGTTATAAAACACACCTCTTTATAATAACCGATGGAAAAGTTGCTCTGCATCTATTTGATAGCGGTTTATTAAAAATTCCTTTCTCCTTGTGCGTTGAAAGCAATGATAAAAAATCAATTTATATAGACGATATACCAGATGAACAAGAAGTCACGATTGATCAAATGGATCAAATAAATCTCAAAGAGAAAGAGGACCATAATGCTCAATCTATGTTAGATATATATATATTGTGCTCTATAGGAAATTCTGAAAGAACATTTGTTTTTAATCAGTCTGATAATCTTCTATCTGAATCTGTTGGTATAACAGAAACACAATTCAAAAATATAAAGTTTTCTAAGACACATATACTTGGAAGTAATAATTCAGAAGAAATTCTAATAAATAGAGTATCTGGCGCTATTATAATTACAAACCAGAATAATATGAGCCAAGAAGGTAGCTGTTCATTATTAGATAAGAAGAGATTTTAAAAGGGCCATAATAATTGATTTTTTACTCTATAACCATTAAGTAATGAGTATTTATTGTACCTTTTGTATTATTTGCATGATATATTACTAACTTAAAAAATAAAAAGTAATGTTTATCCATTTGGAGAGAAAATGAAAAAATCTAAAGCAGCCGTTGAGAAAATTGTATTAAAAACATTCCAAGAAGAAATACCTTCTGTCTATTTTTCTGATAAATCAAAAGCTGATTATAAAAAATTTGCTGATAATGCAGAATATGTATATAGAGATTTATTTAATTTTCCGAAGGAGATGTTTGCTAATAAAAAAATGCTAGATTTTGGAGGTGGCACAGGCGAAGAAACAGTTTATTTGACAAACTGGGGTGCACAAATCACACATGTCGAAATGAACTCAATGGCTTTAGATATCGCTAAAAAAGTATTTAAAAAATATGGTAGCAACTTCAGTAAACATAAATTTATACATTCATCTATATTTGATTATAAGACAAAATCTAAATTTGATATTGTACATTCTCGTGGAGTTTTTTCTCATACATATAACAAAGAATTAGCCTTTGATAAGTTAGCCTCTAACCTTAAAGTTGGTGGATATTTAATTTTTGGTGATCCAAATAAAATAGGTGGTTTCCAAAATATGTTACAACGCCATATAGTTTATACCTTAGGTAGAACAAAAGACGAAATGGAAGAAATTTGTGAACGTCTTTTTGCTGATGATATAACTCGTTCTGTTAAAAGCAAAGTTGTTAGAACAAGAAGAACAATAATATTTGATAGGTGGATTATTCCACAGCAAGACGATCCGTCGGTCGAAGAAGTCCTTTCATGGTTTGATAAAAACAATATAAGATTTTATTCATCTCACCCCAAATTTATTTTTCCTTATGCGTCAAACTCCATTTTTTCTCATAATAAATTTGATATCTCTAATTTTAAAAAATACTCGGTATTATCAGAAGCTTTATGGATGATTAAAAACACAGAAGATGATGAAGATTATACTGATTATTTGAAATCAGTTAATAAAATTTATTTAAAACAAACAAAACTATCAAACCATATTAGCTCTATATCGCCTGGTTCAAAAGTTAATTTAAACTCCTCTATTAATATGGTTGATGCATATAAAAAATCTTTAAAAGAATTAGATCTTGGTAAACCAATTGTTTCTAGGCTAGAATTATTTTTAAAAGAAGTAAACGGCCTTCTTGTTACTTTAAAATCCAAAGATCTCAATAAAGTAGACAAATATTTGAAAAAGACAAAAATATTATTTAAAGGTTATGTGGGTGTTAGACATATTGATTATGTAGGGTATAAATATAAATAATCAACCTATTTATATATCCAGCATAATTATTTAATTATTATGCAGTATAACAGAGTATTTATTTTTGGAATCGGCGGGCACGCTAGAGTTTTACTATCTGAGATATCACAAATTGATAATAACAAATCAGTTATATTTGTTGCATCTAGTAAATATCAAAATCAAAAAATTACTATAAATAATAAAAGTTATCATGTTATTAATAACTACTCTGATTTAGTATCACAGTATGATGATTTATCTTGTGGTATTATTGGAATAGGCTCTATAGAAAAAAGGATTTCTATAGTTAATGAGGTTAATAAAATTCTACCATCTTTTAATTGGATGACTATGATATCTAAAAATTCGATAGTTGCTAAAGACGTAGAAGTTAAAGAGGGGACAGTGATTATAGCGGGATGTGTAATCAATACTGGAACTCAAATTGGAAAGCATTGTATTATTAACACCAAGGCATCGATCGATCATGATAATATCATCGGCGATTATATAAATATTTCGCCTACAGTTGTTACTGGTGGTGGTGTAAAAATTGGCGATCACTCAGATATAGGAATAGGGTCGACTATAATAAATAATATTAATATAGATCATGACGTAGTAATCGGAGGCCATTCTTTTATTAATAGAGATTGTATATCAAATTCTATGTACCTTGGAACTCCTGCTAAAAAAATCAAGTAATTATATTTATTTTATGTAATAATTGTTACATGAAAAATCAGCCTGGTAAAATAAATTCACATAACGAGTGGGACAAACTATATGAATGTATAGTTGGAACAGCGCAAAACACTCAAGCTACAGTCACTTGGAATTCAAATAATAAAATTGATCCAAAAAAATTTGAGAAAGCCATGAAGATTTCTAAAGAGTCTAGCCCAAAGTGGTTTTATGATGAAGTCACTGAGGACCTTGATAATCTTGCAAAAACTTTATCTGATCTATCGGTCAAAGTCTTAAGGCCAAATGTCTTTGACTTCAATACATTGTATTCAACTCCATATTGGAGCTCTACAAGTAATAATGCATATAATGTTAGAGATCTAAATTTAGTTGTAGGTGATATGGTGATTGAAAGCCCCTCTCATGATGCAAGTCGATATTTTGAAACAACAACACTTTATGATATTTGGTATGAATATTATGAGAAAGGCTTTAAGTGGATTGCTGCACCTAAACCAAAGCTTAATTATGATGTTCTTCAGCCATATTATAGAGATGAAAACGAGAGAAGCTTAACAGACGAAGATCGCAAACATTTAGAATTAACAAATGGTAGATTAGAAAAACTACATAAATTATCAGAAAATGAAATAATGTTTGAAGCTGCCAATACTCTCCGTTTAGGAAAAGATTTATTATATTTACAGTCATCATCTGGTAACGCTAAGGCTGGGCAATGGCTCAAATCAATGGTTGGTAGTGAGTATAATGTTCATGTGACAGATTCAATATATCGGTCAAGCCATATTGATTCGACATTAATGGCATTAAGGCCTGGACTTATACTTGTTAACAGTGCAAGAGCAACAGACAAAAATCTTCCAAAATTGTTTGAAAAGTGGGATAAGATTTATTTCGAAGATGTAGCAGAAACTTCAAAAGAGGAACTTGAATTTCAAAAATCAGTTCGTGATCCAGCATATAAGGAACTTAAGAGTCTTGGTTTTGAGACTAATTTGAATCTAATGTCATCGCCATGGGTCGGTATGAATTTACTTTCATATGACCAAGAAACAGTTATTGTTGATGAAAGACAAACAAACCTAATTAAAGTTTTAGAAAAACACAAGTTTAAGATAATTCCAATTAAAATGAGACATATTTATACTCAAGGTGGTGGAATTCATTGCGCAACTCTTGACACTGTTAGGGACAGCAAGTTAGAAAGTTATTTTGAATGAATTCTGAGCATCACCAAGACTATCCTCATGGAATTATGTTTCATAGGTTTTATGCGCCAAACATCCCAAAATATCATGGCGCGCTGAATGCTGAAGAACTGGAAGCTTTGATCCTTAAAATAGGAGTCAATAGAATTTTAGATCCAAAAGAATGGCTGCTTAGATTAGCAAACAACACTCTTGAAAAATATCATGTATGCTTAACATTTGATGACTGTTTGAAATCTCAAATTCTTGTGGCAGTGCCAGTTCTTAAAAAATATAATCTGTCTGCTTTCTTTTTTGTCCATTCACTGACTTTCTTTAATGATATGGATCTTAATGAAGTCTTCAGTAATATTATTTCTACAAAATTTAGTAATATCATGAATTTTATGGCAGAATTCGAGCCTTACTTAAAATTAGATAATTCTATTTTTACTGATGATCAATATTTAGAATTCAGAGATCCTATGAAGAAAACTTATTCATTCTATTCGGAAAGTGACTTAAAATATAGATATCTTAGAAATAAATACTTTACTACCATACAGTTTAATGATCATATGAAAAAATTTTTTACTGAAAAAAAATTTATGGATGATATAGATCCTAAAAAAATATGGATGAATGAATCAGATTTACTCAACCTAGTTGACTCAAACAACATTTTAGGACTGCATTCATATAGCCATCATATTAACTTTGAAAATTTATCTTATGATGAACAACTTATTGAGTACAAAAAAAATATTTCTCATTTAGAAAACATATCTGGATATAAAATTACATCAGCATCTCATCCTTTAGGCTCATATAACTCTGATACCTTAAAAGTATTAAAGAGTCTTGGTATAGAGTGTGCATTTAGATCTAGTAACACCATTCCAGCTACGTCAGACATAATTAATCCAAATGAGTTAGAACTAGCTAGAGTTGATGTTTGTGATATAATTAAGCAGCGTTAATTAAAGAATATACTCTGTAAAATATAATTTTTAAGATATTATTAGAATTAGGAGGGTGAATTATGAAAACAGATATTGAAATAGCACAACTAGCAAAACTTGAGAAAATTCAAAAAATTGCTAAAAAATTAAATATCCCAGAAGATGCTCTGGAACCATATGGTCATTATAAAGCTAAAATATCAATGGATTACATCAAATCTCTTGATTCTAATAAAGATGGTAAATTAATACTTGTAACAGCTATTAGTCCTACACCAGCTGGAGAAGGTAAAACAACTACATCTGTTGGTTTGGGAGATGCTCTTAATAAAATAGGTAAAAATGCCTTAGTTACCATTAGAGAGCCTTCATTAGGTCCAGTTTTTGGAATGAAAGGAGGCGCAGCTGGCGGCGGAATGGCGCAAGTGATCCCTATGGAAGATATTAACCTCCATTTCACAGGAGATTTTAACGCGATTCAATTAGCAAATAATTTATTATCAGCAATGGTTGATAATCATATTCATCATGGCAATTCCCTTAAAATTGATGTTAGACGAGTTACATGGAAGCGTGTATTAGATATGAATGATAGGGCGCTTCGCAAAACTGTTTGTTCCATGGGATCTATTGGAAATGGTTATCCAAGAGAAGATGGGTTTGATATTGTTGTTGCTTCTGAAGTTATGGCTATATTTTGTCTAGCTACGTCATTATCAGATTTGAAAGAGAGACTGGGTGACATAGTTGTTGCATATACTAGAGATAAAGAGCCAATTTTAGCAAGGCAAATTAATGCGCATGGAGCAATGACAGTTCTCCTTAAAGATGCAATTATGCCAAACTTAGTTCAAACACTAGAGAATAACCCAGCTATAATTCATGGTGGACCATTTGCTAATATTGCCCATGGTTGTAATTCAGTTATTGCGACAAAAGCATCGCTTAAACTTGCAGATTATGTTGTAACCGAAGCAGGATTCGGAGCTGACCTTGGGGCTGAAAAATTCCTTGATATAAAATGTAGAAAAGCAGATTTGAAGCCATCTGCAGTTGTGCTGGTTGCGACTATACGTGCTCTTAAATATCATGGAGGTTGCCCAAAAGAGGAATTTTCAAAAGAGGGTTGTGAATATCTATCAAAGGGGCTAGTTAATCTTGAAAGACATGTTAAAAATCTCAAAGATCATTATGGTTTACCGGTAGTAGTTGGTATTAATGGTTTTGCTAGTGACACTGAGGCAGAAAGAAAAATTTTACAAGATAAATCAACTGAACTAGATGTTCCAATCGTTTCTTCAACACATCATGCAAATGGTGGAGAAGGAGCTAAAGAATTAGCTGAAACTGTTGTAGAAACAATTAATAATGCTGAGAATAATTTTAAACTTTTGTATGAAGATAATTTAGATTTATGGTCTAAGATGGAAATGATCGCGCAAAAAATATATGGTGCATCAGGAATATCAGCTCCAGCAAATATTAAAAAACAAATTGACGAATTACAGAAAAACGGTTATGGAAAATATCCGGTTTGTGTCGCAAAAACACAATATTCATTTTCTACTGACCCGACACTGAGAGGTGCGCCAACTGGACATGAAATAGCTATTCGAGAAGTAAGATTAGCTGCTGGCGCCGAGTTTATTGTTATGGTGTGTGGAGATATTATGACTATGCCAGGGTTACCCAAATTACCTGCTGCAGAAAAAATTGATCTCGATGATGACGGTAATATTATCGGATTATTCTAAACAGATACCACAATGAGTTTCTTGTTAGAAAAAAAGATATATATATTTATTCTATCATCTTTGCTTATTGTAGTTTCTATATTTGGAAATCATGAGACCCCTATAAAACAGTTGTTTTATGATTTTGAGTTTTTTAAAATTTTGAATATATTGTTATTAAACAATGATATTTTTAGACCACCGGACACATCGCTTCGTTTTGCCATATTTATTATATCTTTCAGTTTATTATTATCAAGCTTCTTTATTGAAAGCAGATCTAACATTAATAGCCCAAAAATATTTTCTAAACTTATTATATTTTTGATTTCTATTTTTTTTATAACTTTATTGATTACAGACGATATATATAATATTTCTGCGCTTATGTTATTTATATCTTCAGTATTCTATTCAATATATTATTCAAAAAAAAGATACCAAAAGAATGAAATAATATTACTGGGAGCATATGTATTAATATTTATCTATCCTTTCTATAACTCATTGATACACCTATCATCATTAAGTGAACTTGATAATTATTTAAGATTTTTATTTGTAATTCCAATATATGTTACATTGAGGGAAATTAATATAAAATTACATCATCTCTTGTTTATGTTTGGCTTATCTTCTTTGACTGCTGGTTTATTTGCAATATATCAGTATATATTATTAAATTCTCCTGTTACTGGATATTCCAGTAGTACATCAGTATATGCATCTATTATTTTATTCTTTGCTTTAGTATCTCTTTTATCAATTTCTCAATTCAATAATAAACGAACTCGTTATTTTTTTATAGTTTCATTCTCACTAGGACTTATTGGCTGGATGCTAACAGGGCAACGAGGATTATTTCTTATAATTATATTCTTTATTGTATATTTATTATTTTCTAAATCTAAATCAATTGCTATAGTAGAAAAAAAGCCGCTAGGATTAATATCCGTCATATTATTAAGCTTTTTATTAGTAAGTCCTGTTTTTGATAGAATCACCAATACACTAGATTCAACATATAATTATTTGATCGATGATTCTGGACATCATTGGCGTCATAAAGATAGCATTGTTCCTAGAATCTCAATTTGGAAAGCTTCTATTATCATGATTAAGGAAAATAATCTTTACGGTGTTGGGTTAAACAACTTCAATGCAAACCTTGAAGAGCAAATATTACAAGGTAATATTAATCCTATACGTCAAACTTTAAAAAATAAATCTGCAGGAATGAATCATGCTCATAATCAGTATTTGGATATATATGCGAAGACAGGAGTTTTCGGTTTTATTACTCTACTACTGTTCATTTATTCACATATTAAATTTTTTATAAATGGAACTACTTCTAACAAGTCTGATAATAATTTTGTTTCTTTGCTAGGGATGTTGTCAATTTGCTATTTTTCAATTATCATGTTTTTTCAGACATTTTTAGCTCATCAACAACTAATACTTTTTATGAGTTTCATGCTTATAATTTTGGCTGCAATAAAGTCTAATATATGTTTAAGGGGTAGTAAAAAATGAAAATTACAATTATTGGTTCTGGTTATGTTGGCCTTGTTACTGGAGCATGTTTTGCTGAAGTTGGGCATGATGTTGTTTGTCTTGATAATAATATATCTAAAATAAAGAAGCTCAAGAATGGGAAAATTCCTATTTATGAACCCAAACTTGAATCAATGATTGTATCTAATATTAATGATAATAGATTATCATTCACAACTTCATATGAAAAAGCTATCTCACATTCGGATATCATTTTTATAGCTGTTGACACACCTTCTAAAAGCAATGGTGATGCAGACTTATCATCTGTCAAAAAAGTTTCAATAAGTATTGCGGAACATATGAAGACATATAAAGTCATTGTTCAAAAGTCTACCTCTCCAGTGGGTACGTACTCTTTTATTAAAAAAAATATATCTTTAACTTTGAAAAAATCTAAAAAAAATATCTCTTTTGATGTTGTATCAAACCCAGAATTCTTGAAAGAAGGAAATGCTATATCTGATTTTATGAAACCTGACAGAATAATTATTGGTATAGAAAATAAAAACCTAATTAAAACTTTTGATGAAATTTATAAAGCATTTAATAGAAAGTCTTCTAAGATTCAGTATATGGATATAAAATCATCCGAATTAACCAAGTATGCAGCCAATGCTATGTTAGCTACAAAAATAAGTTTCATAAACGAATTGGCTAATATTGCTGATATGGTTGGGGCTGATATTGAAAAGGTACGAAATGGCATAGGTGCTGATAAACGGATTGGGTATGAGTTTCTCTATCCAGGATGCGGTTATGGAGGCTCATGTTTTCCAAAGGACATTAAGGCACTCAATCATATAGCCACTAAACATGGTTATGATGCACTATTACTTAATGCTGTAGATAATGTTAATAACAATCAAAAAAATATCTTATTTAAAAAAATTAAATCATTTTTTGGTACAAAACTTAATGGGATGACAATCGCTGTTTGGGGAATCGCATTCAAACCTGAAACTGATGACATTAGGTATGCACCAAGCATTGATTTAATTAAAAAGTTAGTTTCTGCAGGCGTTTCAGTTAAAGCTTATGATCCCATAGCAACTTTGACTAATGACTATAAGTTTGATGCTATGAATTACAAAGAGTGTAAGACTGCGATATCAGCAATAAAAAATGCTGATGCTTTAGTTATATGTACAGAATGGAAAGAATTCTGGTCCATAGACCCAAAAAAACTCAAAACTTTGCTATCAAAACCTATTATTTTTGATGGTAGAAATATATATTCACCGGATTTAATGGCTAAGTATGGACTGACATATATTGGTATTGGATCCAATAATGTTGATTCTGACTAATATTTGTTATACAGTTTGTTCAGGGGTTGAACATATGTGGATATTGGCACAAACTAAGTCTAAACGTGAGAAAGTTGCTGAACTTAATGTTATAAATCAGGGGTTTAGAGTATTATTACCTACCATAGTGACTAAGAAATTCTCTAATTCTGAATGGAAGGAATATGAAGAATATCTCTTTCCAGGGTACATATTCATTAATCTGAAGGGAAATCTAAATAAAATAGGTTCATTAACTTATACAACAGGCATTCTTAAACTTCTTGTAGACCGAATAACCGGTAATCCTTATGTTATTGAACAAGAGATAATAGACGGTATATCCAAAAAAAATACTATAACTATCAATGAGATAAAGAAGGGATCTAAAGTAAATATCACTAAAGGAACATCAGTTCTCAATGGTGTTTTTTTAGAAAAGAGGGGCGCTAAGCGTGCACTGATACTACTTAATATTCTTAATCAACCCAGAGAAGTCTCTGTAAATTATCGTGATATACAACCCTACTACTAGCTATTGCTTTTTTTCCTTTAATTATATAATATGTTCAGTGTATGAACATATGTTCTTGCGGTAGCCTGTCTGACAAAATAATAAAATGAACGATATTACAGTTATTATTCCATTCTTTAATGAAGATAGTACGTTACGTACGACCATGGATTCATTAGTCGCCCAAAAATATAAGCCAGCTAGGGTGCTAATGGTTGATTCTGGATCCACAGATAAGTCAGCAGATATCATAAATGAGTATACTGATATTAAGGATATATCAATCGAATTATTACAACCAATGTTAGGAAGCCCTAGTTCATCGATTAATTATGCTATAAAACATGTCAAAACAACTTATATTGCGTATATTGATTGTGGCTTGATTATTCCAGCTAATTGGTTAGAGAGTCAGTATAAGTTACTAAAGAAAAACAATGATCTTATTGTATCAACCCAGATCTACACAGATGGTCAAGATATAATAGATAAATCTCTAATAGCGCAAACATATGGCTATAAAAATAAAACAATATGTCTACCTGGATCTCTGATAGATATAAAATTATTTGATATAGTTGGATTACTAGAAGACAACATGAGAGCTGGGTATGATATTGATTTCATTAATAGGTTAAAACAAAAAAGTATAAAGAGGTTGGTAAATAAAAAAATATCTTTAAAATATATTGGCATTAATTATGCGAAGGATTATATTTCAGCAGCCAAAAAAGTATTCAATTATTCATTATCTGGATGGAAAACAGAGAGTGATTATAAGCCATTTTTATATATGTTTTTTATATTTATTGCACTTTTTTCTATTTACTCAGACATATTTTTAAAATTTTTATTTTTTTATCTAGTACTTCGTGGATATGTTGCACCATTTATTAAATCTAAGCATCTATTTGATGAAAAAGATATTTATTTTTATTTAGCGCTTCCTGTCACTGCAATAGTTTTTGATATATCTAGATCTATGGGTTATTTGTTAACTTTAAAAAGAATGGTTATGAATACTAAATGAAGATAGCATCATCTCATCATAATATTTTTGTATATAATAAGCAGGGTAATCATCTAGCCCTATTATATTAGATGAATTAATAAATATTTATAAGGAACGGAATAAGTGAAAAATAAAGTAGATAAAAATCAAGAGAATGATATGTATATGCTGAGATATCTTGAACAAAAACAGGAAGTTAGTCAGCGTGAAATAGCTCAACATCTTGGAATCAGTCTAGGGAAAGTAAATTATATTTTAAATGCTTTTGTTGAAAAAGGAATAGTTAAGGCTAAAAATTTTAAAAACAATAAAAATAAGCGTGCATATGCATATTATTTGACTACTGAAGGCATTAAAGAAAAAGCTAAAATGACTTTAGGATTCTTTAAGAGAAAAAATGATGAATACGACAAGCTAAAAATTGAACTTCAATTGTTAGAAAAAGAGGTTAAAACTTCACAAGCAACTCTGGATGGTAATGATGAAGATTAACAAAGATCTTTTAAATGAGTTGTCCATGAAAATAATTTCTGCTATAGGTCAGAAAAGGTATCAATATTTTGTTCATGAACCTATATTGGCATCATCATCAAATAAATATTTAATGAAATGTATCGACTCTAATAATGTCTCGAGTATGGGAGAATATATACAAAAGTTTGAAGAAAAATTAAAAAAAATCACAAACTCTAAATATATTGTATTAACAAATACTGGAACGGCTGCTTTATTTATAGCCTTGAAAAGAATTAATGTAAAAGATTGTGAAGTCCTGGTGCCCAGTATGACTTTTGCTGCAACATCAAATGCTGTTATCTATAATGATGGAATTCCCCATTATATTGATAGCTGTCATGATAATCCATGTTTAGACATAGATAAGCTATCTGTATATTTAGAGCAGATATGTATTATGAAAAATAATATTTGTTATAATAAAAAAAGCAAAAGAAGAATAAAATCCCTGGTTGTTGTGCATGCTTATGGCTATATGACTGATATGTCTAAATTGATAAAATTATGCAAGAAATATAATCTTAAATTATTAGAAGATGCAGCAGGCGCATTAGGATCATATTATAAAAATAAACATGCTGGAACATTTTCGGATTATGGAATAATAAGTTTCAACGGCAATAAGATCGTAACAACAGGTATGGGTGGCGCGCTGCTCTTAAAAAATCATACTGAATATAAAGAAATCAAGCATATTATCAGTACTTCAAGACTGCAGCATCCATACGAAATAGAACATGATAGTGTTGGATATAATCTACGAATGACTAATATAAATGCAGCTTTAGGATACTCGCAACTTATAAATTTTCAATCAACTCTTAAAAAGAAAAAGAAATTATATCAAAGATATTTGATTAACTTAAAAGAAAGTGAAATTTGTAGAGTTATTGAGGAAAAAAAATTTTCTAATCAAAATCATTGGATTAATAATCTTATAATTAAGGATAAATATATTAATAATAAAAAAGAAATATTTGAGTATTTACATTTAAAAGGAATACGGTGTAGGGCATCCTGGAAACCACAGCATTTATTAAAAATGAATTTAAGTCATCCTAGAATGAAGATGGAGAATTGTATTAAATTATGGAAATCAACAATAAGCTTACCTAGTAGTTATATATAGATTATGAAAAATATTAATTATAAGAATAAAAAAATACTGATTACAGGCGCAGATGGATTTATAGGATCTCATCTTGTGGAAAAACTATCGAGCTATAATTGCAATATTACAGCAATGTCGCTTTACAACTCATTTAATACATGGGGTTGGCTTGATAATATAGATAAAAATATTTTAAATAATATTGAAATAATAAGTGGTGACATAAGAGATTATAAATTCGTAAATAAAGCAGTAAAAAATTCAGATATGGTTTTTCACCTTGCATCATTAATAGCTATACCATATTCATATCATTCACCTAATTCATATTTACAGACTAATGTTCAAGGAACTTTGAATGTTTTAGAGGCAGCGTTAGATTGTAATATTGAGAAAATTATTCATACATCAACCAGTGAAGTTTATGGTGATACAAAAAAAATACCTATAAATGAAGATACCCCTATCATATCAAAGTCTCCATACTCAGCTACAAAAATTGCAGCTGATCAATTAGCATATTCATATTACAGTAGTTTTGATTTACCTATATCAATAATTAGACCTTTTAATACATATGGACCAAGACAATCAAACAGAGCAATCATCCCAACAATCATTACCCAAATATTATCTGGCAATAAGAAAATTAATCTTGGATCACTATATCCAACAAGAGACTTTTCATATATTGATGATACTGTAAATGGTTTTCTTATGATTGGAGAATCATCAAAAAGCCTAGGTGAAGTTATTAATATTGGTGCGGGTTATGAAATCTCAATTAAAGACCTATGTGAACTAATTGGAGAGATCATGGATGTAGATATTAAGATTATATCTGATCAAGCCAGAATTAGACCAGAGGCAGGAGAAGTTTATCGTTTAAGAGCAGATAATAAAAAAGCAAAAAAACTCTTGAACTGGAAACCTGAATTTTCAGGTAAAAACGGATTAAAACAAGGACTCAAAAAAACAATTAGATGGTTCAGTGACCCTGACAATATTAATAGATATAAGACCAGCTTTTATAATATTTGATTAAGTAAACTAGTGAAAAATATAAAGCGTAAAATATGTGTGATTAGTTCCAACAGAGCTGACTACAGCCACTTATATCCTCTTTTATTTGCTATAAAAAAATCAAAATCACTTGATTTAAAAGTTATAGTCACTGGTACTCATTTGTTAAAAAAATATGGAGAAACATTTAAAGAGTTTGAAGATGATGGTTTCAAAATAGATGCTAAAATTAAAGTTTCGCAGAATAATTCTGGATGTAAAGCCATCATTAAATCTATGTCAATTCAAATGAATAGCGCTCATTCGGTCCTGTCGAAAATGAAGCCTGACATTATCGTAATTTTAGGAGATAGATATGACATTTATCCTATTGCAATATGCTCTAATTTATTGAATATTCCAATAGCACACTTTCATGGTGGAGAAGTAACAATGGGTGCTATTGATGATAATTTCAGACATTCAATATCGAAAATGTCACATCTTCATTTTGTGGCGGATGATATTTTCAAAAAAAGACTAACTAGAATGGGTGAAAATCCAAAAAATATATATAATATTGGTTCTTTAGGTAATTTAGGCATTGATAAAAAAGAATTATTAAATAAGAAACAATTAGATGAATATTTTGAATTTACTTATAAGAATTTTATTCTAATATCACTTCATCCAGAAACTATTAATGAAAACAATAAAACTATTATTGATAATATATTAAAGCTTATTTCTAGTCTGAAAAATATAAATGTAATATTTACTAGTCCAAATTCTGACACTGGATCTGACATGTTAATAAAGAAAATAAAAAATTATGTTTCAAAGAATAAAGACTCAAGATTTATTAAGTCTGCTGGAAGAAGCTTATATTTAAGTCTTATAAAAAATGCATATTGCATGATAGGTAATTCATCTTCATGTCTAATAGAAGCTCCCTATCTTAGCACACCCGCAATATTAATAGGTAATAGGCAGCTTGGTAGGCCTATTAGCAGTAATATTATTTTGAGTGACTATAGATTCGAATCATTAAGAGATGCTTATTTAAGAATAAATAGTAAAAAATTCATTAAAAATATTAAGAAAGATATTAAATATCTCCCTAAAAACTCTTTAAGTAAAATCTTAGATAGGTTAACTAAAATAGATATAAAAAAGATCTTATACAAAGGGTTTTATGATGCCAATTAATAAAAAATCTAAAATATATATAATAGCAGAAATAGGTGTTAATCATAATGGCAGTCTATCTATAGCAAAAAAGCTAATTAAAACTGCAAAAAACTATGGTGCTGACGCTGTAAAATTACAAACATATGATAGCAATTCTCTAGTAACGCCATATGCAAAAAAGTCACAGTATCAACTTAAGCATAATAATAGTATTTCACAACTTGAAATGTTAAAAAAATATGAGTTATCTAAATTAAATCATGAAAAACTTTTAAAATATTCAGATAAACTAAAAATAGATTTTATATCAACACCTTTTGATATCAGGAGTTTGAAGTTTTTAATCTCTAAACTTAGACTCGGTACTATTAAAGTTTCATCTACAGATATTGATAATATACCTTTCTTGCTAGAAGTCGGTTCTACAAAAGCTAATATTATTATTTCATCTGGAATGTCATGTTTAAATGATGTTATAGTTGCTTTATCTGCTCTTACGTATGCCAATAAATATAAAAAGAGTGAGTTAAAATATAATTTTAACCCAATTAAACATAAAAACTTTTATAAGACTAATCTTAAGTTTCTAAAATCTAAGGTTAGCCTTATGCATTGTACAACTGAGTATCCAGCCCCAATTAATGAATTAAACTTAAATGTTTTATCTACTTACCGTAAACTCTTTAATATCCCAATTGGGTATTCTGATCATTCTGGAAATTTGATTACTCCTGTGATTGCGGTTACAAAGGGTGTTGCTTTAATAGAAGCGCATATAACTTTGGATAAAAATATGATTGGCCCTGACCATAAAGCATCTTTAGATCCTGATGAATTTGCTAAATATATTAAAAACATAAGAGATACTGAAATAATGCTTGGTAGCGAAATTAAAGAAGTCACTAAATCTGAAAAGAAGAATATTCTGACAGCAAGAAAAAGCCTTGTTTTATCATGTGATGTAAAGAAAGATGATAAAATTAGTATTGATAATCTAGTAGTTAAAAGACCTGGAAATGGCATCAAGCCAGCAGATTTTTATAAAATTATTGGTAAAAAAATAAATAAATCATTGAGAGCAAATCATGTGCTTAAAAAGGCAGATATAAAATGACAACAACTGAAAATTTCATAAAGAATAAAGTATCTTCAGAAGCAACTATAAAAGATGCTGTTGAATTATTACAAGAATGTAAAATGAAGATGATAGTTATAGTCGATAGTGATAATAAGGTTGTGGGTACAATAACTGATGGCGACATACGTAGAGGTCTCTTGAACAATATACCTTTAACAAATAAATGTTCCTCAATTATGAATAGAAACCCTCGCTGTGCTCTGGGTAGTGATTCAGTTTTGATTAATGAGTTATTAACAAAAAATAAACTATCAGTTGTTATTGTAGATAAAGATAATAAGTTTGTTGGTATTGAATCATCGATACGAACTGACAAAACCGTCTCAAAAAAGAATACTGTAGTCATTATGGCTGGTGGCGAAGGTAAGAGAATGATGCCGCTAACACTTTCCACACCTAAGCCATTACTATATATAAAAGATAAACCAATATTGCATAAAATTATTGATTCATTATCTGCATATGGGTTCTCAAACATCATTATATCTGTTCGTTATAAAGCAGATGATATTAAAAATTATTTTCAAGATGGCAAAAAATTCAATGTAAATATTAATTATATTGAAGAAAAAGACCCTTTAGGAACAGCTGGGTCATTATCATTACTCAATACCAAGCATGAAGGTCCTTTAATTGTGATGAATGGAGATCTTATGACATCAATAAATTATGAGCAGCTCATGAATTTTCATCAAAAATCAAATAAAAGTATAACATTATGTACAGTTAACTATGACATTCTCATCCCATTCGGCACCATTAAACTAAATGATTTAGAATTAATGGAAGTAGAAGAAAAACCAATTAAAAGTTATCTAATTAATGCTGGGATATATGTAATAGAAAAAAGTGTGATAAGCAAGATGGAAAGAGGAAAAGCTATTGATATGACTAGTCTCATTGATAAATATATTGAGGAAAAATCAGTATCTGTATTTCCATTACATGAACATTGGCTGGATGTCGGAAATCCTGAAAATCTAAAAAAAGCTCAAGAAATAGAATAATTGATAAAAACTGATGTAATTATTATTGGTACGGGAAGCATTGCCTTGAAGCATGCTTCTATAATTAAGGAGTTTTATCCAGATTTAGATATGACATTATATAATTATAGAAAAAGAGTGTTCCATAAACAAAAAAAAATAGACAAAAAAATACTATCATTATTTAGTAATATTACTGATGATTATTCGCTAATCCTGCCATATACAAATAAATCATTTGCTGTCATCGCTTCACCTCCTAGCTATCATATTGAACATGCCTTATTATTCGCGAAAAAGAAATTTCATATATTATGCGAGAAACCTTTGACAGATAAAAAAGATCAATTGAAGAATTTAATCAAACTGCTTGATCAAAATAACTTATCATCGCATGTTGGATATAATATGAGATTTTTAGAATCTATTACTTTTTTAAAAAAAATTATAGATAAAAAAATATTTGGCAAAATTTTAAGCAGTAATATAGCAGTACATACTAATTTTACTACATGGCGACCAAATAAACTCTATACAAAAACTTCAACTGCCATAAGATCATTAGGCGGAGGTGTTGTTAATGAGCTTTCACATGAGATAGATTATATGAATCATATATTTGGATGCCCTGTAGCTCAACAGTCAATTGTTCATAAAAGGAAAAGATTATGTTTAGACGTATATGATACATGTAATGCAAGATTTTTATATCCAGAGTTCAAAGTTGACGTTTCCTTAGATATGTTGTCATCTACTGAGAAACGCACATGTTATATTATTTTTGAAAAGGCTAATATACTTCTGAATTTTAGAACAAATATAATGCATATTTTTAAATTCAAAGGAGGGGACAGCGTATATACCTTTGCAAAAGGCATGGCTGATACATATATTGATCAGATCAAATACTTTGTAAAAAAAATAAAATATAAGACGATTAATGAAACTGACATTAGTAGCTATTCAGTATTTACGAAGAGTCTTTTAGAAATAAATAATACTTCTAATGACTAAAAATAAAAATATCATATTAACTATTACTCATGATAGATGCTGCGCCATCAAAGATAAAAAGTTTTATTTATATCATAATGATCTATATAAAATATTAATGGTTGATTCAGGCTCTATAGATAAATTTTAAAAATTATGATAACTTTATTTAGGAATATTCTTACAGGATTAAATAGCTCATGATTGTTATTGGGATATATGATGGCCATAATGCCTCAGCATGTTTATCTATTGATGGTGAAATTGTTTGTGCGCTTCAAGAAGAAAGATTAACTAAAAGGAAAAATGAAATAGGTTTTCCAGTTAAAGCTGTAAAGTATCTACTAGAGAAATATGAATTATCAAATGACAATATAGATATCGTAGCTATGTGTGGCACAGAAAGAACTGCCATTAATTATTATAAATATCCTATCGATACCGTCTTTAGTGTTAATGATCATCTTGATATGATGAATAATTATTGGAAACCAAAATTATCAGGCAAAGAGCATTCAAAGTTTTACATTAAAGATATATTTGAAAATAAATATCCTAAAGAAAAATTATTATATGAGATACCTGAGAGTTATTATGAATTTTCCACTGAAGAAAGACAGGAAAAAATTACAAATATCATTATTAACACAGTTTCTAAGATTATAAATATTGATAAATCAAAGGTTAAATTTTATGACCATCATACTTGTCATATAATGTATGGTTACTATGCAAATAAAAACAAAAAAAATAAAACTATTGGTATCACAGTCGATGCATATGGAGATAAATGCAACCAAACTATATGGATGATAGATAAAGATGAATTTAAGTTAATTTCAAAAAGTAGTCAATGTGAAATAGCTAGATTATATAGGATGGTAACACTATATCTGCGAATGAAGCCATTAGAGCACGAGTATAAAGTTATGGGTTTAGCGCCATACTCTAAAGAGCACTATGCTAAAGAAGTTGAAAAAGATCTTGATGATTTGCTCGAATTTAATGATTTGAATATTATACATAAAAATAAACCAGAAAACCTGTTTGATTTTTTGCAAGAGAAATTCCAATACCATAGGTTTGATAATATTGCTGGTGGACTCCAAAGATATGTTGAAAAAATGTTAATTGAGCTATTTACTAGAGCATATAAGAAACTTGATTGTGCTAATTTTGTATTTAGCGGTGGTGTTGCTATGAATGTTAAAGTAAATAAGGTTATTGGAGATCTTCCTTTTGTAGATAATTTCTTCGTTGCAGGTTCATCATCAGATGAGTCACTTAGTATCGGCGCCTGTTATTATGCTAATAATCAAAACGCTATAACTAATAAGCCACTTGCAAACTTATATTTAGGAACTGAAATTACTACCCAAAGATTTAACAATTATGTTTCCAAAAATAATCTATCAAAAAATTATAAGATTACAAAAACCAATAATAAAGAAATTGCAAAGTTATTATCAGAGAATCAAGTAATCGCAAGAGTTTCTGGAAGAATGGAGTTTGGTGCTCGCGCATTAGGAAATAGAAGTCTATTAGCAAATCCATCAAATCCAGGCATAATTCAATATATCAATGAACTTGTTAAAGGCAGAGATTTTTGGATGCCTTTTGCTGCAACAATTCTTGATAGTTATTCAAGTAAATACCTGTATAACCCAAAAGGATTTGAGTCTAGATTTATGTCGGTCGCCATGGATACCAAAAAAGATTGCCTGTCTGATATTAAAGCAGGAACTCATCCATATGATGAAAGCATTAGGCCGCAAATCTTAACTAAGGAACAAAATCCTGCTTATTATGACTTGATAAATGAATTTTCAAAAATTACTAATATTGGAGCACTCTTAAATACGAGTTTTAATCTTCATGGGAAACCTATTGTAAGTGATATAGATGATGCTATGGATGTATTAAATAACTCTGGACTAAAGTATCTGGTATTTAATGAGTATCTTCTTCAGAAGCGTGAAGTAAAATGCTAGAAAGTGAATTTTATGGAACTGTTTGTTCTGGTGCTGGTTTTAATAAAAAAGAAGGTGATTTTTTTTCAGAAGAGAATATTAATTTTGTTAAAAAAGAAATATTTGATAATTGTAAAAGAATGAATTTAGATCAATCAAATCTTCAAGATAAAATAGTAATGAATATTGGGTCTGGTAGAGAAGCCTTAGGTCTAATGCAGTTTAAACCAAAAAAAATATATCATTATGATATCTCACACTCAAATATTGAAGCATTTCAGAATATTTTAGCCTCTAAAAATATAGAAGAACATATTGTCTCAAAACAATTAGATTTATCTATGGATAAATTGCCATCAAGCACATTTGACTTCATATATTTGCATGGAATAATACAACATGTAAATGATGTTTCTAAAGCCATGCAAAATATATCAAACTCATTAAGAAAAAATGGTTACATGTGGTTTTACTTTTATAGACCGGGTTCCTTAGCAGTATTTTTGGGAAGCCTACAAAGATTTTTATTAAAAAAGACAGATATTAATTTTTTCAAAGAGTTTTTAAAACATAATTGTAGCTATGAATTTGCTAATGGTATTTTAGATGATTGCTATGTCCCAAATAGGCATTTATTCTACCCAAGAGATTACATAAAATTTTTGGAACATAATGATATTGAGATTTATAATGATAGCTTTTTGATTGATAAAGATAAAAACTATGATTTTGAAAGATTTCATCAGTCTGTAATATTTTTCACAAAGAAGTTAAGCAGCCCCCAACAAAAAGATACCCCATGCACTTCATTAGATCCAACTAATGAGATTGATGTCTTGGATACAAATCATTATACAAAGGAACATAAAATACTAGAAATCCTTAAACTAATTAATAATAAAGATTTAACTCAAAGCAATGATATCAATAAATTAGTTTTGGAAATAGAAATTATTAAATTAGATTTTGCTAAAAAAATCTTTAAAAAAGAATTTATTGAAAAAAAATATATAAACTCTATTCTAAACAATATAATTAGTCACCTCAATATATAAATGTCTTTTAAAATATATACAGATAGCATAACAGAGGAACATTCAAATAATCTTTTTAGATATGTTCTAAAAGTCTGTAATTTTTATAAACCAAACTGTTTTAAAGATTATGAACATTATCCTGATAAATGGATGGATAAAAACTTTGTCTCTTCAATGATTGTTCTAAGAAAATCAAAAGCGCTATTTTCTTCAATTTATGATACTATTCAATTATCAAATCAATTACAAAAAATTCCATTTGAAAATAATTTTGAAAATATTGCATCTGATTTTTTAAAAATAAATAAAGAAAACTTATCACTACGTGGCATACAATTCAGAATGGATTTTCCAAATGATTCTAGAAATAGTTATGGTTGGCACCAAGATAATGCCTATGATCAACATAATATTAATTCAACTAATGGTGCGGTTTTATGGTTACCTCTTATAAATACTAATGAGGAAAATGGAACGTTGGAGATCAAACCTGGCTCAGAACTCAGTTCATTTGATTGTAGCGAAAAAGTTTCTTCTGGTGATAAATATCGATCAGAACAAATCCTGGTACAAAAAAAATATTTAGATAAATATCCATCGAGATCAGTAGATGTTAAAAAAAATAATAGTTTAGTAACTTATTGTGGTATTTTTCATAGAAGCGGCATAAATATATCTAATCATATCAGGTTCACGCTTGTTATAAGGTACAATAATCAACTTTCTAAAGATTATTTATTTTTTAGAAATCTCAAACAAGATAGTTAATTTAATCACTCCTAAATTACAGAAAATCTAGAATATATAATAATGGGAAACTATTAAATCTGAGAGATGGCAATATATTAAAACTAATGAGAGTTATGTCTAAAAGAATGAAATCAGTAATACAGTTACAATGATGAGCAGAAAGATTATTTATATAAGCACTACGTCATATAGTGATAAAATAAACAGGGATTGGTATGTAAAATTACTTTCTGAAAATAGATTTAGTGTAGAGTTTTGGGATATTTCTAATATTTCAAACAATATAGATGCTAATAAACAAGAAACTATTTTAGACGGTATCAAAATAGTGACTAATATTACATATAATGAATTTTCCAGGCTACTTAATAATAATAAGAAGTTAAATATTATCTATATAATACTGGCTTCATACCATAAACAAACAGCTAAGGTTTATAGAATTCTTAACAAATATAAACCATACACAGTTGTCTTTAATTGGGGTGCTACACCAGAGACTGCAAATTTTAGAAATAAATCATTTTATGAGAAGATTTTGCTATTGAAAGATAATCAATTGCCATTTAAAAACAGTATAAAAAATATTCTTGGAACTATATATTGTAAAATTATTAAAAAACTTAACTTAATTCCAATTCATGACATTTGCTTTAATGCAGGCACTGGTTCTATCTCGACATCATATGCTAAAAAAACTATTGATATTAATCTATGTGATTATGATCAGTATTTGAAGAGTCTTAATAAAAATATAACTGAGGTCAATCAGGCTGTTTTCATAGATAGTAATGTAACGGATAATTCTGATATTAAATTAAATGGATTAATAGAAATTAATCCTAGCAAATACTTCGAATCATTATCAAAATATTTCGAGTATTTTGAAAAAAAATATAATACAAAAGTAATTATATCATCTCATCCAACTAGCAACTATCATAATAATGAATTTCTGGGTAGAGAAGTGGTAAAATTAAAATCTGCTGAGTTAGTATCAGAGTCAAAATATGTTCTATCGCATCATAGCACAGCTGTGAGCTATGCAGTATTAAATTATAAACCTATTACTTTTCTTATGATTGATGAATGGATAGGTGAGTATGAGGAGTATGCAAACAAAGAAATGTCTAAATCATTAGGTTGTAATTTAATTAATATTGAAAAGATTAATTCAAATAATGATACAGATATATCTAGTGTTAACAAGCAACTTTATGATGAATATAAATATAATTATATAGTTAGTAAACAAGCAGAGGGGAAGTTATCTAGCTCAATTATAATAAATGAATTCAATAAATATTTTTCAAGGTTAAATGATAAATCTCATGAATAAAAAGAAAAATGTCGCATTCATATTTGCTCGTGGTGGATCTAAAGGTATTAAGGATAAAAATATTTGCTTACTTAATAATAAGCCGCTTATTTCATATACAATTGAGGCTGCTATATCATCAAAGATATTTGATGACATAGTTGTATCAACAGATAGTAAAAAAATAGCTCTTATAGCTAATTCACATGGGGTTGAAGTTAATAATCTAAGACCTAGTTCATTAGCAAGTGATGATTCTCCAGAGTTACTAAGCTGGAAATATGAAATTAAACGTTATCAAGAAAAATATTCCTTTGATAATTTTTATTGTTTACCGTGTACAAGCCCCTTAAGGAGCATTGAAGATATTGTTAATATGGGTATTTTTTTTAACAAAAATAATTATGATCTTGTACTTGGGATAACAGAGTCTTCGAAGTCTCCACTATTTAATATGGTAGAGAAAAAATCCGATGGTAGTTTAAAAAAGATAATAGATAGAGGAGAAAATATTACTCGAAGACAAGATTCTAAGACCTACTTTGATATAACTACAGTTTGCTATATATCAAGCCCTGAGTATATAATTAAAACTGAGTCTATATTTGATGGAAATATTGGTGGGTTCAATATACCTAGAGAAAGAAGTCTAGATATTGATAGCCCATATGATATGGACATAGCAAACTATTTGATAAATAAAAATGATAACTGAAAACAACCTTCGATTAGACAATAAAACTATTGTGATAACGGGTGCAAGCGGATATATAGGATCTTCAATTTCTAGCTCGCTATCTATGTTGGGCGCTGACTTGATTCTTGTTGATATCAATAAGGAAAAATTATCTAAATTAAGCAATAATATTAAAAATCACAACCCTGTCAATATTAAGATCATCAAAGCTGATTTATCAAAACCAAAAGATGTTTCAAAAATACTAAAATATATCTCGGATAAAAAGTTAGTCATTAATGGATTAGTAAATAGTATTGGAATGGTTGGCACAAGTAAAACAAAAGGTTGGAATTCTACTTTTCTAAAACAGGAACAGCCCGCTTGGGAAAAAGCGTTAGACATTAACTTAACATCAATATTTTTCTTTATACAAAAAATAGAAAAATATATGAATAATGCCATTAACCCATCCATAGTAAATATCTCTTCGATATATGGAACTTATGCTCCTGATTATAGTATTTACAAAGACACCAAAATTAATAATCCAGCAGCATACAGTGTTTCTAAAGCAGGATTAACATATTTATCAAAATGGCTTGCCTCGTCACTTGCTCCAAAAATTAGAATTAACTCTATTTCTCCTGGCGGAATATTTAGAAATCAAGACAAAAAGTTTGTAAAAAAATATATTGAAAAAACATTGCTCAAAAGAATGGCAACGGAAGATGATATAGCTGGATGTGTTGCTTTTTTATTAAGCTCATTGAGCTCTTATATTACAGGCCAGGATATTATAGTTGATGGTGGCTGGGGAATATAATAGATAAGAATATAGTCAATGTAAATAGTGGAAATAGGTATTGATCTAGGGTAATATCAATTACTATTACATGTAAAGAGCAAACAGCTATTGATGCTATAAATAATGTTATCGAAGTCTTTTTATATAAATGTTGAATTGGATAAGCAAAGTGATGTCATGAGAAGTTGGACAGAGAATAATCTGAATGGTGGAAAAGATATTTTTAATGCTATACATGTTAGACAGCCATCCAGAATTGTCACTATTAAGAAGTTATAGATATGAATGTTGATAATATATATACAAGTATAAGAGATGAAGTTAAGCCAATTAGCATCATAATATTTGCCAATATAATAATAGCTATCATATATGCTCTAAATGCTCCTGAGGCATATACTGCTAAAGCTTATGTCCTTCCACCTGAAAATAAATATATACAAGAGCTTAATCTTTCTGCTGACGAAGTAGGGAATACCAAGCAAGAATATACAGTCAGAGAAGTATATCCATTGGTCATCAATAATCTCCAATCTAGAAAATATCAGAGAAAGTTTTTTTTCGGTAACAATATAAATGAATTATTTCCAAATGATAACATTGAAGAATCATTTGAAAAAAACTTTCATGACCAGATTGGTTTGAAGCTTCAATCAAAAGTTAGTCAAGTTCGAATGAGAAGCCAAGATTTCTTAACATTATCATTCGAGAGTGATGATCCAGTAAAAGCTGCCAACATAATAAATGATTACCTTGATATGGTTTTAAAAGAAACAGCAGGTGAATTAGCTAGGTCAGTTAATACCACTATAACCAAACGTATAATGTCATATGAAGCTACTATAGAGGCCAAAAAAAATCTAGCAAAAAAAATAAGACTTGATAATATTGCGCGCCTAAAGGAAGCTTTGAGCATTGCTAAAGAGCTTAATATTAATGAAGTAAAAATGACATCATCAGATAATACAACAATTGTGAGTATTAAAGAGGATACGACAACAGATAACAGTAAATTATATTTATATGGAACAAAGGCCCTCAAGGCTGAAATTGTATCGCTAGAATCAAGGTTATCTGAAGATCCGTTTACGATCGGACTGAGGACGTTAGAGCACAAGATCGAAGCACTAAGAAAAATTAAGATTGATGAGAATAATATAAAGCCTGCTACTATTGACCAACAAGCTATACCTCCAACTGTTAGGTCGGAACCTAAAAGAAAATTAATCGTACTGCTTGGTACTTCATTAGGCATTTTACTAGCCTTCCTATACCTTGTAACAAAATTATTTATTTTTAGAAAAGTATAAATACACTTTGAAGTTTAGTTTTAAATTACCTGTTGAAAAGGATATCATAGTATTTGAGAATCAATGTAGTGATGAAATTATTGAGAATGTATTTAAAGAGAATTATAAATACAGTATTCTAGATAACCGTCCTTTAATTTATTTAAATCTATTTTTTATAATAAAATATATTCATCTATTAATAAGAAATCTAAATTTTAAAGAAAAAATTATAAGACAATTTTTTCATATATATTTCTTAAATATAGTTGGATACATAAACCCAAAAATTGTAATAACATATATAGATAATAATAGTATTTATTCTTGGTTAACAAAAAACTATAATGATTGTGAGTTTATTGCTATTCAAAATGGTCATAGACAAAAATGCGATCAAATTTATTTGAATAATAAGAACCATCAGCATTATTATTGCTTCGGAGATTATGATATTAAAAAACAATCCGATTTGGGTTGTACAATAGATAAAGGATACCCCGTAGGATCATTTAGATCGGGTCTTGTATTATCAAATAGTAAGTTCAGTAACAAAAACAAAAAATATGATATTTGTATTATATCCTCGGCCGGTAGACGTCATCCTGATAGCATAAAAGAGTCTATTCATGGACATGGTATTATTAATGCTGTCAATGTTAGAAAGATTGATAGTCTTATTAAGAAATATGTTGTTGATAATAATTTAAAACTATCAATTGCTCTAAGCACAGATACTGATTATGAACAAAAATATTTTAAGTCCTTGTTTGGTGAAAATATAGAGTTGATAGAACGCAGGCATTCATTGTCTGCTTATGAAGCCATTTATATGTCAAATATTTCAATTAGCTTTATGTCGACAATGATATTAGAAGCAATAGGACTAGGGAATAAAGGTATATCAATTCACTTTGAAGATACTGATCTTTACTTTGATTATCCAAAAGAGATTAAATATTTATACAAAGATTATCCTTCGTTCAATAAATATATGAATAATTTATTAGAAATGTCAGATCATGAGTATGCAGATAAAATGAAAGTTATTAAAAAATACGTTATGAATAATGATCCTAAAAATCCACCACATAGTATTATTAGAAAACATATTGAAAATATAATAGAAGAGAGAAAATGAATATAGGGTTTATAAAAAGAGTATTTTTAATATTTTCACGTAAAGAAAAATATCAGGTTAGCATTATTTTTATTTTAAGCATTATTACTAGTATATTTGAAATGATAGGTGTTTTTTCAATAGTGCCATTTATGAGTTTATTGACAAATCCAGATTATATAACTAATAATACATATTTTAGTTACATTGCAAATTTATACTCTCTTAATTTACTTGACAGTAAAGTGTATTTTGGAATTATTATTATTATATTATTTATCTTTAGTAATTTAATGAATGTACTTACACTTTGGTATACGACGAATTTTGTTGCAGAATTTCAATCCAGGATATCATCTACAGTATTTAAAAAATATCTATCAAATTCATATAATTTCTTCATTACATCTGATCATGCTGTATTATCAAAAAATATACTTGATGAATCATGTATACTTGCTGACGGTGTAATCTATGCTTTTTTCCAGATATTTACAAAGTCTCTTATAATATTAGCAATATCTGCACTAATGATAACTGTTAACCCAGAATTATTTTTTGGATCGATATTTCTGTTTGCAGTCATTTATTTATTGATCTTTGTGAAATATAAAAAAATTTTATATGATATCGGTTTTAACAGAGTAGAGGCTAATGAGAGTAGATATAAAAAAACACGTGAAGTGCTGTCAAATATAAAAGATGTTAAGTATCATTCCTTAGAAGATTTTTATGTTAAAAGCTTCAGCAATTCAGCATATGATTTTGCTCATTTAAATGCCAAAAGGAATCTTATAAGCTTGTTACCAAGATATTTTCTTGAAATTTTAACATTTGGAGGTATTTTTTCTGGCATAGTTTATCTAATCGCTATCAATGAAAATTTATTATTAAACATTCCCATGATTAGCATGTTTTTATTATCTATTTATAGAATAATGCCTCTGTTACAAAATATATTTGTAAATACAACGACTATCAAGTCATCAGAATATGTATTTAATAATATTGAGGCTATTCTAAGCAAGCCATATCAGATTAAAAACAAAGTATCGTCAAATATTACATTTACAAAAAATATAAATTTTGAAAACGTTTACTTTAGCTATCTTGATAATAAACATATTCTAGAAAATATAAATCTAGAAATTATTAAGGGCGAGACATATGCAATTATTGGTGGAACAGGTTCAGGGAAAACAACACTAATAGATATTCTTTTGGGATTTTATGATGTTAAATCTGGTCATATAACAATGGATGGATTTCCATTGAAAGGGAACTCGTTCAAATCAATTAACAAGATCATAGGCTATGTTTCACAGAGCATATCTTATTTAAGTGATAATATTCTCAAAAATATTACATTTTGTGATGACCACGATGAGATAGACATGGATAAGGTAATGAAGGTAATTCGGATCGCGAAGTTAGATGGCTTAGTTAAAACCCTTGATAAAGGAATATATGGCAGTATAGGTGATATGGGGTCAATGTTGAGTGGAGGCCAAAAACAACGATTAGGGATAGCTAGAGCGTTATATAGAGAGCCTAAAATACTAATATTAGATGAAGCAACCAATGCTTTGGATAGGCAAACAGAACTAGAGATATTAAATAATATTAAAGAATCTTATCAAAGTATTACGCTAATACTGGTTACGCATAGAAATACTTATCTGGAGTTTTGTGACAAAATTATAAAAATATCAGATAAAAAAGCTATTATGAGATTAAGCAGTAAAATAAGTAAATGAGTAAACAGGTCACTATACAACCAAATTTTGAAATAAGCAGCTTGCTCAAGTTAAAACAAAGAGATACAAGCTTAGATAATTTTCAATTATACAAATCAGGCAGATATGCTTTGTTTTTTGGTTTAAAAAACATAATGGAAACAAATTCTTCATTAAAAGATATATATGTCCCTACATATGTTTGCCCACAAGTATTAATGCCAATTGATAAATTAAATCTAAATATAAATTTTTATCAAATTGATCAAAACTTAAGTGTAGATAAAAAATATTTAGAGAAATCTGTTAACTCTAATAGCATAATAATTGTGATAAATTATTTTGGGTTTCCTGCAGAATGGGAATTTTTTGAAGAATTAAAGTTAAAAACTAAATGCACACTAATCTCAGATAACTGTCATTCTTTGCTAACTATGTATAATGGGAAAAATCTATCTCAGTACGGAGATTTATCATTCAATAGTTTTAGAAAAATATTGCCAGTACCTAGTGGGTCTCAGTTATTCTATAACAACAAAAAATATGCTATGAAAAATATAGTCAATGTAAGAATGCCTAGTCTAGGTGAATCGTTATCTATATTTAGATCTTTTAAACCTGGATTTATTAAATCACGATTAGGAAATTCGAATATATTAAGTGCACATAGGTCTGATTATGATAAATATTCATTTGATCCAGATGCTACAAGTAGCATAGATAGTTTGTCAGATAAGCTATTTTTTAATTTTTTAATCAATTATCAAAAGATAAGAGATAAAAGGCAAGAAAATTATAAATCATGGTTAGATTACTTGCCTGAGTCAGATTTTATTTTTTTAAATGAATTAACAGCTATCAATGATACCATACCTTATGTTTTTCCTTGCATTACTAGAAGTAAGGAAATTATGCATAAGTGGCTTGAATGGGGGCGCAAAAATAATATTTCTATTATTAATTGGGCAAATAAAAATGATCATTTGAATAATCATTTAAAATTAATGCTTCTAT
>JBJKYE010000030.1:0-15695 GCA_045561195.1 Gammaproteobacteria bacterium
TTTAATATCCTATAAAGGAACTTCATCATTATATGGCAGAAAATCAAGAAATAAGATTCGAACAAGAAATGAGGCAGTCATATCTAGATTATGCCATGAGTGTCATCGTTGGCAGAGCATTACCGGATGTTAGAGATGGACTAAAACCAGTTCACAGAAGAGTATTATTTTCCATGCATGAATTAAACAATGGCTGGAATAAAACATATAAAAAATCCGCTAGGATAGTTGGGGACGTGATTGGTAAATATCACCCACATGGAGATTCAGCAGTATATGACACCATTGTTAGATTAGCCCAGCCATTTTCTATGAGACACCCATTGGTGGATGGTCAGGGTAATTTTGGTTCAGTTGATGGTGACTCACCTGCTGCAATGAGATATACGGAAGTGAGAATGTCCAAAATATCTCAAGAGCTATTGCAGGATATTGATAAAAGAACTGTTGATTTTTCACCAAACTATGATGGATCTGAAAAAGAGCCATCGGTTCTTCCAACAAGGGTTCCAAATTTATTAGTTAATGGTTCAACTGGTATAGCAGTAGGTATGGCTACCAACATACCGCCACATAATTTGGTCGAAGTTATAGATGCAACAATCGCAATAATAGATGATCCATCACTGTCCAAAAAAGATAATATTGATAAGCTAATTGAGAAAAGCAATATTCAGGGTCCAGATTTTCCTACATATGGAGAGATTAAAGATAATGGTGGCATTAGAGATGCACTCTTAAACGGAAGAGGCTCTTTTAAGATCAGAGCAAAACATATTATTGAAAAAAAAGACAATGACAAAACATCAATTGTCTTTACCGAGTTACCGTATCAGGTTAACAAAGCGAGATTAATTGAGAACATTGCTCAATTGGTCCGGGACAAAAAAATCAATGAGATTAGTCAATTAAGAGATGAGTCTGATAAAGACGGTATGAGGCTTGTTGTAGAAATTAAAAGAGGTGAGCAACATGAGGTTGTATTAGGTTCTTTGTATAAGCATACAAATGCTCAAATATCATATTCTGTAAATATGGTATGCCTTGTTGACGGGGAACCAAAAACCCTTGGCTTCATGGAAATCTTAAATGAATTTATTAAACATAGGCGCGAGGTTATCACAAGAAGAACTTTATATGATCTTGAAAAAGCTAAAAACAAAGCTCATATATTAGAAGGTCTAGGTATTGCTTTGTTGAATGTAGACGACATTATTGCTCTTATCAAGAAATCCAAGAACACCATTGAAGCAAAGAGTTCATTAATATCTAGAAGTTGGAAACCAGGGCAGTTAATTAAATTCCTTGGTATTGTCGATAAACAAACAGAAAACTTTATACCAAGCGATACCGAGTATGGATTAAATGGTAAAACATACAAGTTGTCTGCTACTCAAGCTCAAGCTATTTTAGATCTGAAGCTACAGAAACTAACTAATCTGGAGCAAGAAAAAATATTCTCCGATTATGAAATGACAATAACGGAAATAAAAAGATACATTAAAATTCTTACCCATACTGATGAGTTGGATGCAGTCATGAAGTTAGAACTTAATGATGTAAAAAAAGAATATGGCGAATCCAGAAGATCGCTTGTATCTCAGGATGAGGGTGAGTTAAGAAAAGAAGATTTAATTAAAAAAGAAGAAGTCATTGTTGTTTTAACTAAGGCTGATTATGTTAAAAGACTGCCAGCTGCTGATTTTAAAAGTCAACGCAGAGGTGGCCGAGGAATTAATGCAACGAAATTTAAGGATGGTGACGAAGCTAAGCTTTTATGTCAAGCACATACACATGATATAATTTTATGTTTTTCTACATTAGGAAAAGTTTATGCTATTAGAGCCTTTGATATTCCTGACCCAAGTAGGCAAGCGAGAGGGAGACCAATTAATAATGTTTTGCCGTTAGACGCCGATGAATCAATTAGTACATTTGTTGTAGTTAACTCATTTGAAGAGGATGCTTATTTATTTATGTCGACTAAAAATGGTATGATAAATAAAATCCCTGTAAATCTCTTCAAAAAAATTAGGGCTACAGGGCTAAAAGCTATACTTCTTAAATCAGGAGATGAGCTTCTTGGTGCCCACTATACTGTTAAAGACGAACACATCATGTTGGTAGCTCAGAACGGTAAAGTCATTAAGTTTGTAGAGAGTGATGTTAGAGAAAGATTTAGAGGGACATTGGGAGTTAAAGGGATAAATCTTTCAGGCAAGACTAAGTTGATTTCTATTCTTAAACCTATAGATGGTGAAATTATAACAGTGACAGAAAATGGTTATGGCAACAGAGTATCTGTTGAGAATTATAATACACAGAAAAGAGGAGGCGTTGGAGTCATTGGCATCAAAACTAGTAAACGCAATGGACAAGTTGTAGGTGCTGTAAATGTAAATGAAAATGATCAAATAATTATGATTACAAACAAAGGTAAAACAATTAAAATAGCAGTAAGTGATATGCCTATAATTGGTAGAAACACACAAGGTGTGAGGCTTCAGGTACTTCAAGATGATGAAAAACTTGTAGCTATTTCAACAGAAACTATTGTTAATGATGAATGATTTAAGAAAAATTAGAGCCGTAATAGATAAACTTGATAAGCAAATCATAAAAAACCTCAATGAAAGAGGTAAGCTTGCCCAAAAAATTAAAAAAGCGAAGTCATTGTCAGATAATAATAATATTTTCCGTCCCGAACGAGAAGCTCAAATACTCAGGGGTTTAGAAAAATCTAATGACGGTCCATTAACAAATGAAAATTTACGATCAATATTTCGTGAAATTATATCTTCGTGTCTTTCATTAGAAAAAAAACTCAAGATTAGTTGTTTAGGCCCAGAGCAATCATATAGTAATATTGCCCTTATAAAATTCTTTGGTTCATCAGTAGATATAAATTTTCATGACTCTATAAATTCCATATTTGATGATGTTAATACTGGTAACATGGATTTTGGTGTAGTCCCTATTGAAAACTCTAATCAGGGTAGCATCAAAATTACTATAGACCGACTAATTAAAGAAGAGATAAAAATCTGTGGTGAAATAAATTTAACGATCAAACATTGTCTTCTGTCTCATTCTAAAAACTTGAGTAATATTCAAAAAATATATGCGCATGAACAAACATTTCTTCAATGCAATGATTGGTTAACTAAAAATATGTCTGCTGCTCAAAGGATATTTTGTTCTAGCAATTCTGCAGCTGCAAAAAAGATTAAGAAAGTTAAAAACATTGCTGCAATAGCAAGTAAAAACTGTTCTACACATTATAAGATTCCTATTCTGAAAAATAATATTCATGACATTGCAGATAACACAACTAGATTCATAGTAATAGGTAACCATGATATTGATATAAGTGGAGTTGATAAAACATCAATTCTTATATCTGTACAAAATAAAGCAGGAGCACTCAAGAACTTACTTGAGTCGTTATCTATCAATAGAATTAGTATGAGTAAAATCGAATCAATACCAACAAAAATTAATAACTGGGAGTACATGTTTTTGCTAGATATTGATGGACATGCTAACAGTAAAAATGTTTCATCTGCGCTTAAGGATATCAAAAAAAAGAGTACTTTCTATAAATTCTTGGGTTCATATCCAAAAAGCATATAAAACAAAATTATGAAAACAACAACTTATCAGCCAGGTAAAAATATTGATGATATTAGAAAAAAATATAATATCAAAAGAGTCATAAAGCTTGCATCAAATGAGAATCCTTCTGGCCCAAGTATAAAAGCTATTACCGCTGGCATTAAAATACAAAAAAAAATTAATCGTTATCCAGATAGTCATTCACTTAAGTTAAAGCTTGCTATTAATAATTTCCTTTCAAAACCATTCATAAAAATTAATAATATTATTATAGGAAATGGCTCAAATGAAATTCTTGAATTTGTTGCAAGACGTTTTTTGAATGAGAAATCGGAAGTATTATTTTGTAAACATTCATTCTTGGTTTATAAAATTATCTCTAAAAATATGAATGCTAAAATTATTGAATCAAAACCTGTTAGTGAGCCTGGTTCGAATTATCTATGTATAGATCTACAGGATATGAGGAAACGCGTAACGAATAAAACTAAAGTTGTATTTATAGCTAATCCTAGTAATCCTACTGGGACAATCTTAAAAATAAAAGAAATAGATGATTTTATAAAAAGTATTTCTAAAAAAATAATTGTTGTAATAGATGAAGCATATTATGAGTATTCATTTTTCAGAGGTTTCAAAAGTGCAATCAATTTAGTAAAAAAATATCCTAATGTAGTTATAACGAGATCCTTTTCTAAAATATATGCTCTAGCTGGCCTCAGAATCGGTTATGGTGTTACATCAGACTCTGTTGCTAAAGACTTTAATAATTATAGGCAACCATTTAACATTAACTATATTGCTCAGGAAATGGCAGCAGTATCATTGAGTGATAAATCATTTGTTAATAAAAGTTTAAAAGAGAATCATGAAGGGATGATTTATTTGAAGTCATGTTTCGATGATTTAGGTATATCATATCTTGACAGTTATACTAATTTCTTAACTATAAACTTGGGCAAATACACTAAGAAAATATATAATGCACTCTTAAGTCAGGGTATCATTCTGAGACCTTTAGATAACTATGAATTGCCAAATTATCTCAGAATAACCATAGGAACGGAAAAAGAGAATAAACTGTTAATCAGCAAACTAAAAAAGATTCTAAAATCAGTGAAATAACTTATGTTTAAATCAGTATATATTTACGGGCTTGGTATGATGGGTGGGTCACTAGCAGGAGCAGTGAAAAAATCAAAAATGGCTCAGAAAATATATGCTTACGATATTAGTAAATCTAATCTTAGTTTTGCGAAAAAAAATAAAATCATTGATAACTATGATCAAGATAATTTTCAATATCTATCTAATGCAGATTTAATAATAATTTGTGCTCCAATAGGTGCTTATAAAAAAATCTTTAGTAATATAAAAAAATATAAAAAACCTGATGCTACCATAACTGATATTGGGAGTACAAAAACAGAAATTATCGATATCTATAAAAGTATTTTTACTAAGAATTCAAACTGTTTTATAGGCTCGCATCCTTTAACAGGCAAAGAGAGCTCAACAGCAAAAAACTCAGATGCATCACTCTTTAATGGCGCAGTTGTCTTATTAACACCAATTTCTGATGATATTAATCTAATTAAAAGTATTAGTGAATTTTGGCGTAAACTGGCTTGTAAAATTTTTGTATTAAATGCAAAACAGCACGACCTTGTTCTCTCAGAAACAAGTCATTTGCCACATATGGTATCTTTTGCTCTAGTAAACATAATCTTAAATACTAAATCAATCGAGAAAATAGGAGACTTTACAGGTGGAGGTTTTCGTGACTTTGCAAGGCTAGCTCACAGTGATTCTACTATGTGGCAGGATATATGTCTGTCAAATAGCAAAAATATAGTGAAATCAATCAATCGACTTATAAAAGAATTAGATCTGATTAAATCACTTATTAACAAACAAGACAAAAAGCTATTTAAATATTTACAGAATATTAAATTGAAGTTAGAAATCAATGACAAATAATTCAAGTCTAATTATTAATCACTCAAGTCATCTTATAGGTGAAATTAATATACCTGGAGATAAATCTATTACTCATAGAGCTATAATTCTTGGTTCTATATCAAATGGTAGGACCATAATCACTAATTCTCTATTATCAGAAGATTGTAAAAGGACAATTGATGCATTTAGAGTGCTTGGTGTAGAAATAGAAGTTCAAGATAAAATCGTCATAGTAAATGGCAAAGGTTTGAATTCCCTTAAACTGCCTTCTAGCACTATCGATGCAGGCAATTCAGGTACACTTGCTAGATTAATATCTGGAATCCTAGCTGCTCAAGAATTTAGTTCAGTAATAACAGGAGATGAGTCGCTTGTAAAAAGACCAATGGGTCGTATCATTGAGCCTCTAGAAAAAGCTGGCGCAGTGATCTCATCACAAAATGGTCAGCTACCAATTTCGTTTGATAAGCCTCTATGCAAGCCTATAGAATTTACATCGTTGATACCAAGCGCTCAAATAAAATCTTGCTTGATACTGGCATCGTTATTCATAAATGGCAGATCTGAAATTGATGAATCTGTTAAGACAAGAGACCATACAGAACGAATGTTGCAATACCTTGACTATCCATTATCAATTAATAATACAAAAATAGTCATCGAAGGAAATAATACCGTCATTGCCAAAGATATTTCCATTCCATCTGATATTTCATCTGCAGCATTTCTGATAGTTGCATCTCTGATAAAAAATAAATCAAACATTACCTTAAAATCCATAGGAGTAAACCCATTAAGAACAGGAATAGTTGATGTCTTAATTAAGATGGGAGCTGATATCAAATTAGTTAATCTTCGAAGTGTTTGTAACGAGCCTATTGCAGATATCAAGGTAAAATCATCAAAATTAAAACCAATTAAATTAGCTGGAGATATTATATCTAGGTTAATAGATGAATTACCAATATTATTTATCGCATGTGCTTGTTGTGATGGTGTATCTGTTATTGAGGATATAGGTGAATTAAGACATAAAGAGAGCGATAGAATTAAATCCATGGAAGAGGGTTTAATAAGTTTAGGAATCGATGTCAAAACTACACAAAACTCTATCGAGATTACTGGTGGTGTTTTTAGAGGAGGAATAGTAAACAGCTATGGCGACCATAGAGTTGCCATGTCATTCATCATTTCAGGTTTTGTTTCTGAGAAACCCGTTACTGTAACTGATACTGAAAATATTAATACTTCTTTTCCAAACTTTATAGATATACTTAAAGAAAAGAATAATGAGATTTATCATGTATGAATAATATAATTCCTGTTATTACAATAGATGGTTTAGCAAGTTCCGGAAAGAGCACTGTCTCAAAAAAACTCTCTAAAGAATTGGGTTTCTATATATTAGATAGCGGTATATTATATAGGACTTTTGCATACCTAAAGACTATAGGTGAAATAGAATTATTTAATCATGACAATATCAGTAAAACGATAAGAAATATTTATTTAGAACCTAATAAAAACCTAAGTTTTAATGTTTTATTTAAAGACACTAACATCACAAAATATTTGCATTTTGAAGACATAGGACACCTAGCTTCAGTAGTCTCAAAAGATGAGTTATTGAGAAATTCACTCCTTCCACTACAACATGCCTGTATAAAGAAACCTGGGCTAATAGCAAATGGACGAGATATGGGAACAAAAGTTTTCCCAAATTCTATGTTAAAATTATACTTTATTGCTGATATAGAAATTAGAGCAAAACGTAGATACGATCAGTTGGTTAAAAATGGATCAGACTCAAAACTGGAAGATATTAGAAAATCTCTTGAGGATAGAGATAAAAAAGATATTAATAGAGATATTTCTCCGCTAAAAGCTGCAAAAGACGCAGTTATTATTGATTCTACCCAATTAAATGTCGAGTCAATCCTTGATAAAATCCTTGAATTGTATAAGATAACAGAAACTTGAATTTTAAGAGGATATAGTATTAATGGAACCCCAATCAGAATTTGAAATTTTGTTTAATGACAGCATGGCAAAGCTAGATATGACGCCTGGTAGCATAGTAACCGCTACTGTTATTGAAATTAGAAATGATTATGTGGTCATTAATGCGGGTCTTAAGTCAGAAGGAATAATTCCTAAGAATCAATTCCTAGATGTTAGCGGTAAATTAGAGATAGAGATTGGAGATCAAGTAGAAGTAACTCTAGATGTTATAGAAGATGGCTACGGTGAAACTATAATGTCCCGAGAGAAGGCTAAAAGAACAAAAGTATGGTCAGAATTAGAATCTATACAGAATAGTCAGGAAATTATTGAAGGGAAGGTTTGCGGTAAAGTCAAAGGTGGATTTACTGTGGAACTCATGAACATTAAAGCTTTCTTACCTGGCTCTCTTGTAGATGTTAGACCAACAAAAGAAACAGATTATATTGAAGGCAAGGTACTTGAATTTAAAATAATAAAAATGGACAAAATAAGGAATAACATTGTCCTTTCTAGAAAAGCTGTCTTGATGGATCAAAATTCGAGTCCAGAAGAAGTTGCAGAAAAATATACTGAAGGAAAAAAAGTAACTGGATTTATCAAAAATCTAACAGACTATGGTGCCTTCATAGATCTTGGTGGCATCGATGGTTTACTTCATATTACGGATATTTCATGGAAAAGGATTAATCATCCTAGTGAAATATTAAGAGTGGGAGAGGAAATTGAAGTTATTGTTCTGAAGTTTGATACTGAAAAGAATCGTGTTAGCCTTGGTATGAAACAGTTATTAGATGATCCATGGGATAAGATTCCTGAAAAACTCGAAGTTGGTTCTTCATATAATGGTATTGTTGCAAATATAGCTGATTATGGAGTTTTTGTAGATTTAGGTGATAATGTCGAAGGTCTTGTGAGAACATCAGAATTAAACTGGACGAATAAAAATATTAATCCAAATAAAGTCGTTAATCTGGGTGATGAGATCCAAGTTAAAGTCATAGAAATTGATAATGAAAAGAGACGAGTCTCATTGAGTCATAAACAGTGTTTAGATAATCCATGGTCTGAATTTGCTGAAAATAATAATAAAGGAGATATTATTACCAGTCAGATAAAATCTATAACTGATTTCGGTATTTTCGTTGGTTTAGATGGCGGCATTGATGGCCTTATACACATCACTGATATTACATCATCTGAAGAAAAACAAGAAGAAGCTATAAGATCTTATAAAAAAGGCGATGATGTTAAATCTATTATTCTATCAATTGACTCTGATAGGGAACGTGTATCATTAGGGATAAAACAACTAGAACAAAACTAATTAATACTAACCAATGATTTTAAATAGATCTGAATTAATCACAAAATTATCGAATAAGTTTCAATCTTTCACTCCCTCTGATATTGATTATTCTGTAAAAAAGATTCTTGAACATATTTCTAAATCTCTATATTCAGGTGATAGAATAGAAATTAGAGGATTTGGTACTTTTTCTTTACATAATCATAATTCAAGAACAGCTAGAAATCCAAAAACGGGAGAATTAGTTGCTTTGGAAAAAAGATACAGCATTCATTTCAAACCAAGCAAAGAGCTCAAAAATAGAGTAGATAATAAAAATTAGATCTTAATTCTCTTCTATTAACATCTTTAATAGCATAAAATAAAAATAAGTATGTTTAGAGTTTTTATATTTTTGATAATGTTGAGTCTATTGGCCTTATCTATTACACTATCAATGCTAAATCCGGCAGAAATTGAAATAGACCTATATTTCCATTCATACACTGCACCATTACCATTATTTCTATTTGCTAGTTTCCTTATTGGATCATTTGTAGCGCTTTTATTTTTCTTTTCTGCATATATTAAGAACAAACATGAAAATAGAAATCTTAAAAGAATCATGAAGAACAAGGAAGATGAAATTGATAATTTGAGAAAAAATCCTCTTAGAGATGATAACGAATGATTTATATATTATCTCTCGTGGTAGTGATTATACTATCAGCTGTATACTATTTTTATAAACCTACGAACAAGAAAAATAAAAATATATTTAATGCAGAGTACTATAGAGGATTAAATTATCTTCTAAATAACGAAGAAGATAAAGCCTTTAAGATATTTACTGCTTTAATGGATGTAGATAGCTCCACAATTGAAACTCATCTTGCCCTTGGTGGCCTGTATAGAAAAAGAGGGGAGTTTGATAAAGCTATTTTAATACATCAAAACTTACTATCTCGACCCACTCTTGAAATAGAGTTGAAAAATCAGGCATTGTATGAATTGGCAAAAGATTTTTATAACGCTGGTTTATATGATAGGTCAGAAAAAATATTTAAAAATATATCTGATATAAAAAACTATAAAAAATCCTCTCTAGAATACCTCATTAAAATATATGAAGCATCGAAGGATTGGGAGAGAGCAATTGATTTGATTAAAACTATTGGTGATATTAAAGTAAATGGCCATGACAAGGAAATACTGTTAGCTCAGTATTATTGTGAAATATCATCCTTATACATACATCAAAATCAAATAGAAAAATCTATAGCTATAACTAAAAAAGCTCTAAAAATGAACCCTAAATGTGTCAGAGCTAATATGCAGTTAGCTGATTGTTATTCAACAAATGACATAGGAACATCTTGTCAGTATTTAAATGTAATTATTGATCAAGATAATAAGTTTTCAAGCCTAATAACAAATAAGATCATTACCCTAGCAAAGAAAATTAACAATATGTCTGTGATCATGAAATCTATCGTATCAATCTCAAATTTGAAAAACATTAACTTCTTGCCTGAGATTTATTTATTTCTATATTATGAAGATGAGAAAATTTTAGCTCAACAATATATAGATAAGTTTGAAGGCAACAATTTAATTGATAAGTTTACTATCACTCATACTTTATTATCATCAAATGATAATATGATAACGCCACATATAAAAAACTTAATCACTTCATATAATGAAATATTTTCACATAAGCATTTTTTTGTTTGTAATAATTGTGGTTATAAATCTAATGAGTTAAACTGGTTATGTCCAAGTTGTAATAGTTGGGAAACTATTTACCCAAAATCAGCGATAGATTTACTAAGAGAAGGTGGAGCGAGTGAGTCAAGATAATACTAATAAGATAATCATTGCGCTAGACTATAATAATAAGAAAGATGTACTCTATCTCTGTGATCAGCTAGACCCAACATATTGTAGACTGAAGGTTGGCAAACAGTTATTTACTCAACTAGGACCAAATATAATTGAGTCACTTCATGCAAAAAACTTTGAGATATTTCTAGATTTAAAATTTCATGATATTCCAATAACAGTTTATAAAGCATGTTTGGCGGCGTATGAATTGGGCGTATGGATGCTAAATATTCATCTATTAGGTGGAAGAGAAATGGTATTGGCGGCAAAACAAGCAAGAGATGAGCAAAATACTTCGGCACTTCTAATTGGAGTAACTTTGTTAACTAGTCACAGCGACGAGTCTTTGGAATTTTTGAATCTTCCAAATCGTCTATCAACAGTTCAAAAACTTGCTCAGTCTGCTCAAAATTGTGAAATTGATGGAATAGTATGCTCTCCTTCAGATATAAATTGCATCAAAGAGGTAACTTCAGATTTACTTTTCGTAACACCTGGAATAAGACTTGCAGATCAAGCCGATGATCATGCAAAAGTATACACACCTAAAAAAGCAATTCTAGCGGGCTCTGATTATCTAGTCATCGGGAGACCTATTACAGAATCAAAACATCCCATGAAGGTCATAGATGAAATTAAATCTATGATTTAAAGTCATTCAATAATTTATTATAGCTATCTTTATGTCCTAGTTTAGCTCCATATACTTGGATAATTTTTGAAGAACAATAATTAGCAAAATTTAGAGATTCTTGAGGGTTGGTTCCATCATATTTGTGCATATACGCACCAAGAAACATATCACCTGCACCCGTGAAGTCTTTTGATGATACATTCAATCCCTTCGTTGAATATGAATTATGACCATCAAAACAAACTGCTCCATTACCTCCTAGTGTTATAACATATTCATTTGTTATCCCTCTAAGGAATTCCTGCGCATCTTTTAAGTTATCTGTTTCTGAAAAATTTAATGCTTCCTGTTCATTACAAAATATTATATCAGCCTTATTTTTAAATAATTTTAATAAACTATCTCTAAAAAAAGAAACTATATTTGGATCTGAGAGAGTTATAACTTTTTTTGTTGATGTTTGCTCAGTATGCTCTAGCGCAGATATCCCAACAGACAATGTATCTTCAGATGTTACCAAATATCCTTCAATCAATAAATACTCTGATGATACAAGCGCATCTTTATTAATATCAGTTGCATTTAATAAAGATGATGAACCAAGATAAGTATTCATGGTTCTTTCATTATCTGGTGTAATTAAAACTAAACATTCTCCGCTTTGTTGTTGTTCAGTTTGATTTACAAATGATTCTACTCCAGAATCACTTAAACATGTAATGAAGTCATCTCCTGTTTTATCAGCTGAAACCTTCCCTGAAAAACATACACTGTTATCAAACTGAGCCATTGTGAAAATAGAGTTTGCAACTGATCCTCCTGGAACAATTTTCTCTGGAGGCCTAATATTCCTCAAAGAATTATGAACATTAAAATGTTTATCATATTCATTTAAGAGCATGCAACCCTTATCAAGACCTAAGCTATTTAAAACTTCATCATTTACTTTATACTCATAATCAAGTAGCGCATTACCTATACCATACATTTTATATTTATTCATAATTTCCCTTTCTATTAGATTTAATAGCGAAGGAGGGAGTCGAACCCTCATGCACTTGCATGCAAGGGATTTTGAATCATTTTGAGTAAACTGTATGATTCGCAAACCCTTATATGCCAACACTCCTAGAACACTCAAAAAAATGTTTATGAAATGTTTGTGATATATCTCTTATTTTCGCATTTTTTACCAATGATATATGTTTATATATCTCGAGTATTTTAACACGAAATATAGTCAATGCCGAGTAATGACACATATAACTAACTGTGTATTATAGTCTAGTTTTAGGGAACAGATTATTAGTCATTAGATTGTAGAGTGTCGGAACTATTGGAATATGATACATCTCGCACTAAGTTAGACAGTTTGATTACTTGAGATATAAAAATATTTAATATATATTTTAATGATGCTAAAAAAATTTCTAAAAAAAATAATTCGCAGATTCCTGTTATTTTTTAATCTAGAAGTTTCTAGAATTAAATCTCCATATCATCAAGACATGAATGAAGAATTTATTAAAATTTATGAAGAGTGTGAAAGATTCACTACTACTCCAATAGAAAGAATGTTTGTTCTTTATAAATTCGTAAAACATATTGTAAAAAATAAAATTCCTGGTGACTTTGTTGAATGTGGTGTGTGGCAAGGTGGGTCATGTATGCTAATGGCTAAAACATTATTGCTGCTTGGTGATACCCAAAGAAAAATATATCTTTATGATACTTTTGATGGTTACAGCGAACCAACATCTAAGGATATAGAAATTATTAGTGGAAAACCAGTCAATGAGGTTTTGGAAGATAAAGAAGCAATAATGTTTTACCATGAGTATCACCAAAAAGATGTTGTAGAAGATAAATCTAATGACATTAAATGGTGTTATGCACCTATTGATTCAGTTAAAAAAAATTTAGGGAGTACAGGATATCCTCAAGAAAATATTATTTTTGTTGAAGGTAAAGTAGAAGACACTATACCTAAAACAATACCTGATCAAATTGCACTAATGCGTTTAGATACTAACTGGTATGAATCCACAAAACATGAGCTTACTTACATGTACCCTATTATCGTAAAACATGGTGTTATCTGTTTTAATGATTATGGTCATTTCCAAGGAGCTCAAGATGCATACAATGAATATTGGGAAGAAAACAAGATCGAGGCATGTCTTATAAGAACAGACTATGCAAATAGAGTTGCAATAAAACAGTAATATCACGATAAAGTTTATCTAAAGATTAATGTATCTAATTCTAAAGTTAAAACATCAAGAGAATGTTTTGGACTTTCATCTGCATTCAATGCCTTAATCCCAACATTATCAAAAACTAATACCACCAATCAGAATCGAACTGATACTCTCTTGCGAGAATCGGATTTTGAATCCGACGCGTCTACCTATTCCGCCATGGTGGCATTAGTAGTTTATTCTACCAAAACTCAAACATTTTATAAAACCGATTGCACGAACAAATGTTTGAGTCATGTTTGACTTTATTATTTTCTAGAACTCAATAAACATAAGAGGTTTCATTTAAACACTTACATTCTGAATCCCTCGTGTCTACCATTCCACCACTTCGCCAGAGAAGATAATTGTAACAAATTAAGGTTTGACATCCAAATATGATACAATTTAAATATGGATATAATGACATACACGATTGTTGCCATAGTAATTGTTATCTTTGCTTTTTATATTATAACTCAAATAAAGTTATCCAAAAAAATTGCTCTAAAAGATACTACACTAGAGAATATTGAAGAAAAGCTTAAAAAACATAAATTAATAGGTGGCAGACATAAGAGAACTAATAAAAAAAATCCTCCAATAGTCTAGTTTAGTTGTTTTTTTTTGCTGATCTAGCTTGTTTAGCCATTTCAGGCGAATATGCCTCACCCGACCACAGCATACTGTATACAATTTCTTCGTTACCATTTTCACAGACATCTATAACTTTTTGAAATAATGGTTGAAATGTATCGCTTTTATGAGAATTTTCATGATCTTCATATGTTTTCCAAAAAGTTATTATCAAAGCTTCACGATCTTTAAGGTCAGATTCTAAAGCTTTACCTATATTACTGCCTTCATTCGAGATTTGGCCACTGTTTAGAACTACCATACCACCTATAAAGCCTGTATCTGAGTGATAAGTTTTTACATTTTCACACATCAGCGCTACCCTTTCCTGAAGGTCATCGAGCGTATACTCCTTTTTCAAAATAACGCGATTAATTGTAACAATGCCGTCAAAAGGGAAATTATTTATTAAACTCATAGTTTATTAGACCAAATAATCACAATTAAATCAATATAAGTATATACTTATATACAATAATATTGACATGAGATTGAGACAATATATTATTTTTGTTTACATGAATAACACTTCTATAGATTTATATGATTATAATTTGCCAAAAGAGCAAATTGCCAGTGAACCATTAGATCATAGAGAACAGTCAAAGCTACTACATCTAACTTATAATGATTTGCAGACCTATGAGCGAAAATTTTATGACTTATTAGACATTTTAAATCCTGGTGACTTATTAATATTGAATAATACTAGAGTTATTCCAGCACGAATTAACATGCATAAGGAAACAGGTGGAAAAATTGAAATACTTTTCCATAGGAAAATTACCAACGAGATTTGTGAAGCTATATTCTCATCATCGCGACCACCAAAAATAAATACAACTTTGATTATTAATAATAATAGAATATTTAAAGTGTTGTCTCTAACCAAAAACATCTTAACTTTGAAATCAATAAACAAAATGAGCATTTTTGAAATTTATGAAAAATATGGTGAAGTACCATTACCTAAGTATATTAAAAGAGCAGTCTCTAATATTGATAAGAAGAAATATCAAACTGTTTATGCAGAGTCGAATGGATCAGTAGCAGCGCCAACAGCGGGTTTACATTTTACTGATGATATGATCGAAAAGTTAATCAATAAAGGAATTAATATTAAATATATGACCCTTCATATAAGTTATAATACATTTAAACCTATAACTAGCGAGAGCTATCTAGATCATGAAATTGGAAGTGAGTATATTAATATTGAAGATGATATATTTTCAATGATTAATAAAACTAAAAAATTAAAAAAAAGAGTTATAGCTGTAGGGACCACAGTTACTAGAGCTATTGAGTTCTGTTATACAAATAAAATTCAAAAAGCTTATGATGGACCTGCTGATTTATTTATTTATCCTGGCTATAATTTTATAGCAGTTGACTGTATGATTACAAATTTTCACTTGCCGAAATCATCATT
>JBJKYE010000031.1:0-15509 GCA_045561195.1 Gammaproteobacteria bacterium
ATGAAACAACGAAACAGATGGTTTGGCCATGTCTTTATACAGCCCTGACAACTATAGTTGCATTTGCTTCCTTGGTTCTAAGTGACATTAAACCTGTGATAGATTTTGGTTACATGATGACCCTAGGATTAATTGTAACCTTTGTAACGACATTTTTTCTATTTCCAAGTATCTTATGTTTACTTAAAAAAAATAATAAAAATATATCAAAAACTACTGCTTTTGTATTCACGAAGTTTTTAGCAGATATCACAGTCAAGAAAGGTTCTTCTATTACCACAATTAGTTTTTTTATATTAATTTTGACAATATATGGCATATCTCAATTAAAAGTTGAAAATAGTTTTATTAATTATTTTAAAACTAATACAGAAATCTATAAAGGTATGAAAAAGATAGATGATAAATTGGGTGGGACAACTCCACTAGAGATAATAATTCAATTTCAGGAAGATAATGTATCTAATGATGTATCAGATGATTATGATCTAGATTTGTTAGATGAAGAGGAGGCTGATGTAAGTCAACAATGGTTTACCAAGAATAAAATTAATAAAATAAAAAAAGTTCATGACTATATAGATTCATTATCAGAGACTGGCAAAGTTTTGTCTTTGGCATCAACAGTAAGAGTTGCAGAAAAATTAAATGAAGGTAAAGAATTAGATAGCCTAGAACTAGCTTTATTATATAAAAGAGTTCCAAAAAGCGTCAAAGATGTTGCGATTAGCCCCTATGTATCATTTGAGAGTAATCAAGCGAGAATAAATGTCAGAATATTAGACTCTAATCCAGATTTGAGGAGAGATAATCTCATCCGGAAAATCGAAGATGATATGTTAAATAAACTAGGATTCAATAGAGATTCATTTTATTTAACTGGGGTATTAGTGTTATACAATAATATGCTTCAAAGCTTATTTAATTCACAAATTTTATCTATGGGGTTTGTTATGATTGGCATAACCATCATGTTTTTGATACTTTTTAAATCTCTATCCTTAGCGGTAATAGGCATTATACCAAACCTGCTAGCTGCTGGTTTTGTTTTAGGGCTAATGGGTCTGATTAAACTTCCTCTAGATATGATGACAATAACAATTGCTGCTATTGCAATAGGCATAGCAGTTGATAACAGTATACATTATATTTATAGGTTCAGAGAAGAATATAATAAGACAAAAAACTATAGCGAATCAGTATATCGATCACATGACAGCATTGGTAGGGCAATATTTTTTACTGGTATAACCATAATTTTTGGTTTTTCAATACTTGTGCTATCAAATTTTATTCCAACCATTATCTTTGGATTACTGACTGGACTTGCAATGTTTATTGCGTTAGTAGCGGTATTAACACTATTACCTAAACTACTAATTTCTTTTAAACCATTTTAAATTTATTAATTTAAGATTATTGTTTAGCTTCCAATTCTTCTATTAAAGAATCAATTCCGTCTCTTTCAATATGACTTTTAAAATCTGACCTATAATTTTTAATGAGGCTTATTCCATCGATATTAATGTCATAAACTTTCCATTCTGCAGATTTATTAAGTTTTAGGCTATAGTTTACACTCAATTCTCCTTCATTGAGAAGATAAACCGACTTCACTCTAGCTACATCTAGGCGTTTACCTTTTTTATAGGGCAAAAACTTTATTTTTTCACCATCAAAACTTGTTAGCGACTTCATGTATGTTTTAACCATTAAACTTCTAAAAGCTTGTTGAAATTTCATACGTAGGATTGGGTTCATGGATGTCCAGTTCTTTTTGCCTAATACAATTTTTGACATGAGCTCGATATCAAGCTTTGGTATAACTAATTCATCAACTTTTGTCCTTAGATAATTTTCATCACTATCTAAGCTATCTTTATTTTCAGATATAAACTCTGATATTTCTTTCACGCTATTTTTCAGAAATACATCTGGACCCTCACTAGCAAATGAATATGAAGAAAAAAGAATAAAAATAGCAATTATGTATTTAATTATTTTCATAGTTAAAGGTATAATACCAATATTATAGGAAATTAATTAAATATATTTAAGTAATAATTATGAAATATTCAAAAATTGATCAATTTTCACCACGGTACTCAATTATATCCTCTATTATTTTGGTATTTTTGTTATCTAGTTGCAGCACAACAGGTAGTTCTAAAAATGATCCGCTAGAACCTTTTAATAGAGCAATGTTTGAGTTTAATGAAGTTGTTGATGATAATGTATTAGAACCTGTTGCAAAAACATATAAATATGTAACTCCTGATCCCATTGAAACTGGAGTATCAAATTTTTTTAGTAATCTTGGAGAAGTGAGCACGATAGCGAACGATGTATTCCAATTTAAATTTCAACAAGCTGGTTATGATTTTATTAGATTCTCTATAAATACCACTGTAGGAATTCTTGGTATTTTCGATGTTGCCACATCTGTAGGATTGAAAAAAAATAAGGAAGATTTTGGACAAACCTTGGGTTACTGGGGTGTGCCACAAGGGCCTTACTTAGTATTACCCTTTTTTGGATCAAGCTCATTTAGAGATGCCCCAGGTTTATATGTAGATAGACAAGTATCACCTGTTGAACAGCTTCATAATAAAGAAGAGCTTGCATTAGATGCTTTGAATGTAATTGATATACGTGCAAGACTACTAAGAGCAACAAAAATACTTGATACTGCTGCTAAAGATAAATATATCTTTATCAGAGAATCTTATCTACAAAAGCGTGAATCCATGATTAATGATGGAGAATCGGAAGAAGATTTTGAAATCGATGTAATAGGTGTAGATTATTAAGCTTTGACCTTAGTTTCCTTATGACAATCACAGTCTTTTTATTATTTGTCTTAGGTCTAGCATTGATCAGCTATGGAGCAAATGCGCTTGTTACATCTACCGAGAATATCTCAAGAAAATATAATATCTCTTATTTTTTATCTAGTTTTATTTTTATAGGTTTAGCTACATCTTCTCCTGAAATATTTATCTCAATCATATCCAGTCTCGATGGTAAATCTAATATAGCTATTGGTAATGCATTAGGATCAAATATTGCAAATATCGCTTTTGTGTTTGCTATAAGTTATTTGTTTCTTAAAAAAAATATATTATCTGTTAACAGATTTATTGATCGAGAAACATATGGTTTCATGATTATTCTGATAATAATTTCTATGCTAGTATTTTTAATACTTAAAGATGGTATGATCTCAGTCAATGAGGCTATACTTTTAATAACTTCTTTTTTTATCCTTATATTTTTATACAAGAAGTTCTTCTACGAAAATTCAAACAGTTATAAAAAGACAAACTCAGAAGATTCGAAAAGTAACACGGGGGTATTTGCAAACCTGATATTTGGATTACTAACTCTTTTAGTTGGAACTGAGTTATTGTTAAACAGTAGTATTATAGTTGCTAAACATTATGGTATATCAAATTACGTAATAGGCCTTTCAATTACTGCAATAGGTTCGAGTATTCCTGAATTAGCATCAAGCATTGAGTCCGCTAGAAAGAAAAATATTGATTTTATAATTGGAAATATCCTTGGATCTAATATATTTAATTTTGCTATAGTAATAAGTCTAGCTGGTTTATTTTCATTAGAGCTCCCTAAACCTCTACATATTACAGATTTATTACGAGATATAATTATGATCCTAATTACAATGGTGAGCTTTTATATTATAATAAAAAATCATAATTATTTATTTAGTAAGATTTTATGTACACTATTACTTGGATTATTCACAATGTATCAAATTAGTTTGTATGGTATAAGTTTATGAGAAATATCAATAAAGGGTCTATTGCTAAAAAAACAATTAAAAAAGAGGCTCAGGCATTAAATCAACTGACAAAAAAGATTGATCACAACTTTGAAAAAGCATGTGATATTTTGTTGGCCTGTAAAGGGAAAATAATTACAATTGGTCTTGGAAAATCTGGGCATGTCGCTAAGAAAGCATCTGCAACTTTTTCAAGCACAGGTAGTCCTTCGATATTTCTACATGCAGCAGAAGCTTTGCATGGTGATATGGGTTTGGTTGAGAAATCTGATGTAGTTATATTTTACTCAAACTCTGGTGAAACAAAAGAACTGTTACTTTTGTTGCCCTTATTTAAGATTCTAAAAATCCCGCTAATCACCATAACGGGAAATAAAAAGTCGACACTTTCTAAAAAATCAGATGTGATAATAGATTCTGGGGTCAAATCTGAAGCATGTCCTCTAGATTTAGCTCCTACCTCTAGCGTTATATCTGCTATAGCAATATCAGATGCACTTGCTATTACTCTTGTAGAGTGTAGAGGTTTTACATCTAAAGATTTTGCGAAATCACATCCACAAGGAAGCTTAGGTAAAAGACTCCTTCGTAAATCTGAAGATATAATGTTTACTAAGAAATTACCTTATGTATACAAGGATCTACCTTTGATGAAAGCCATTGATGTGGTTACGAGATATAATTATGGTATTGTTATAATATTGAATTCTTCAAAACAACTCAAAGGAATATTTACTGATGGCGATCTAAGAAGAGTGCTAAAAAAACATAATAATATTTCATCTTTAAACTTATATAAAGTAATGACCAAGAAGCCCTTGGTTGTGTCAATAGATATCATGGCAGTTGAAGCATTAAACATAATGGAAAAAAACGAAATAACTTCTTTGGTAGTTATTAATCATGATAAAACTGTAGCTGGATTATTGACTCTTAATGAACTTCTAAGAAATGGAATTGAATGATAAACTATACTAAATATCGTCAACAAATGAACTCTATTGATCAAAAAATAATTGAAAAAGCTAAAAATATTCAATTACTCATCCTAGATGTAGACGGGGTATTAACTGATGGTGGAATTATATTAGATGAAAATGGCGCTGAATCAAAAAGGTTTTTTGCACAAGATGGGCATGGTCTGATGTTAGTTAGAAACTTGGATATTGAATTAGCAATAATAAGTGGCAGATATTCAAAAGCAGTAGAATACAGAGCTAGAGATCTTAAGTTTACAGAAGTTATACAAGGCTCAAGAGATAAATTAAAAGATTTCAAAGAAAGATTTTCAGAAAAATATAGTCTAGATCAAGTCTGCTTTGTTGGAGATGATATAGTGGATATTCAATTAATGGAAAAGGTTGGGTTGTCAATTACAGTGCCTAATGCAAATTATAATAAATTAACTGATTACTCAGATTGGGTCACACCGAGGCCTGGTGGTTTTGGTGCTGTTAGAGATGCTTGTGATTTGATTGTTCTCGCAAATAATGATAAAAAAATTAACAAATAACCTCTTTAAAAAAGTTTCCAGGAAAAATATTCTAATAACTATAATCCTGCTATCGTTCTTTTTATTTATCAATGATATTTTAATAAAAGCATTAAATTATAATTCACTTAATAATGACTCTAGTGTTTCTAATCACTTCTTAAATGATTTCGAGATGCTAGAAACAGATATAAATGGACAGATAACATGGACGCTCTCTGGCGATAGGCTTGAGAAATTTCCAAATAGTTTAAGATCAGAAGTCACAATGCCAGTAATGAATATAAAGTCATCTGAAAAATCATTTTGGATAGTTCAAGCTGACCATGCACTTGATCCTGACTCTCTATTCAAGACAATATATTTAAAAGATAATGTAATATTTAATAAATATGATAATGATAATATTAATGAAGTAAAAATAATAACAACAAAAGCTATCATATATCCTGATCAAGAAATTATTGAAACAAGTGAGTTTGCAACTATAACTACACCAAATTCTAAAACTTCTGGTGATGGTGTAATAGCTAATATGAAGCTAGGAAAAGTTAGAATACTCTCTAACGCAAAGAGATTATCTACTACTAATGAGCGCTCAGAAGAATTAGAAGGGGAAACGATGTTGTATGATCTTAATAAAAAAACATGGGTTTTACTTAAAAAAGAATATCAAGATGATAAGATGCAAATACAAAAAAGAGTCAAGACAATCTTGAAAACTAAAAAGGCCAAATAATGAATTTGAACTGTACTGATCTAATTAAAAAATATAATAATAAAAAAGTTGTTAATAAAGTAAGCATAGATCTTCATGAAAAAAAGGTTATTGGGCTATTAGGTCCTAATGGAGCTGGAAAGACAACAACATTTTATATGCTTGTAGGTCTGATCAAATGTAATAGTGGTCTAATTAAAATCAATGATACTGATATTACCGACCTTCCAATGCACTTGAGATCTGACCTCGGTATAAGTTATCTACCTCAAGAACCATCTATATTTAGAAACTTAAATGTTAGAGATAATATTATGGCAATTCTTGAAACTAGGAAACATCTATCGCTTAAGCAAAGACAAATAAAACTAGATTCATTAGTATCAACATTGAAAATAGAAAATATACTCAATAATAATGGGTCTAGCTTATCTGGCGGTGAAAGAAGACGTGTTGAAATTGCAAGAGCATTAGCTATTGAACCAAAATTTTTATTATTAGATGAACCATTTGCTGGCATAGATCCAATTTCAATTATTGAAATACAGAAAATTATAAAGGAGTTAGTAGAATCTGATATAGGTGTACTCATTACTGATCATAATGTAAGAGAAACATTAAAAGTATGTAATGAAGCCTATATAATTAGTGATGGTAAAGTTATAGCATATGGACAACCATCCAAGATTGTCAAAGATAAAATCGTCCAGAGTGTATATCTGGGTGATAACTTTAAATTATGAGTGTCAAATCAAAGCAAAGCTTATCAATTAACAATAAGTTGGCAATGACGCAGCAAATTCAGCTTGCTATAAAATTATTACAACTTAATTCGATTGATTTACAAAAAGAAATAGAAGATAAAATTCTTGAAAACCCATTCCTTGAAAATGAAAACTCATCAGAACATGTTGAAGTTTCATCAGAAGTACCACTATTTTCCTCAAACTATTCAGCATCGACTAGTGAAATAGGTCAAGATGCATATGAACAACTTCCCACATCTCATCAATCTCTCCAAGAATACTTAATGTGGCAAATAAATTTATCATCTATGTCGCAACAAGACCAATTTATTGCGTATAATATAATCGATTATATTAACGATGATGGATTTTTAACAGAAACTGTTGAGGATCTATTTTTATTATTAAAACGAAATTTAGAAACTACTTTCCAAGAGATATTTGCAGTGCTCCATAAAATCCAACATTTGGACCCAATCGGTGTTGGCGCAACCTCTTTAAAGGATTGTTTATTAATTCAACTTGATTATTTTTATAAAGATCATGATAAGTATGACCCAGCTAAACATATGATTGAGAAATTAGAAGATGATATAAAACCGACTATGTTGAGCTTTGATGCTTTTATTTCAGAATTCGAAAGAGAAAATAATTTGCAAGATATTGTAAAATCTCTTAACCCAAGACCTGGAAACATTATATCTGATACATTACATCATGAACATATAACGCCAGATATCATTATAGTTAAAAGAGATTCTACATGGGTTGTTGAGTTAAATCCCGTAATAAATCCTAAGATACGAATTAACAAAGCATATAAAGAGTTGATGGAAAAAATTAAAACTAAGTCTGATCAAGAATATGTTAAAAGTAATTTACAAGATGCAAACTTTTTTTTGAAAGCTCTGAATAATAGGAATATTACTATACTTAAAGCAGCAAGAGCAATATTTGATAAGCAAAAAGATTTTCTTGATCAAGGTGAAATTGCAATGAGACCATTATCACTCAAAGATATAGCAGTGGAAATTAATATGCATGAATCAACTATTTCCAGGTGTACGAATAATAAATATGTACAAACGCATAGAGGCGTTTATGAAATGAAATACTTTTTTTCATCAGAAATTAGTACAGATCATGGAAAAATGCTATCCTCTACTGCAATTAAATCAATGATAAGAAAACTTATAGCGAATGAGGATAAAAACAAACCTTTGAGTGATTTAGATATATCAAAAGATTTTAATGAAAATGGAATAAAAGTAGCAAGACGTACAATAGCTAAATATAGAGAAACATTATTAATACCAACTTCTAAGTATAGGAAAATAAAATAAATATGAATGAAATAACTAATTTTTTAAATGAAGATTCTATAATGATAGATTATGAATCAAAAAGTCAAAAAAATGCCTTAGAGCTTATAAGTAACAAAATGGCTGACCTAACATCAACAAATAAAGATGAAATATTTCAAAAATTGTATGAGAGAGAAAAATTAGGCACAACAGCTTTTGGTAATGGTATTGCGATACCCCATGCAAGAATTGAAGGCATCAAAAGCGCAAAGATAATAATGTTAAAACTCAATGAAGCAATAGAATTTAACTCAATAGATAGTAGCAAAGTCGATATTATAATGTCATTATTTGTTCCAAATGATAATAATGAAATGCATGTGGAATTACTATCTAAAATAGCATCCTTACTAGATAACCAAATATTTCGAGAAAAAATACGAACAGCAAATACTGCTAGCGATGTTATGATGATTATTAGTAATAACTAATATGAATAAAGGTATGAAAAGACCCCAATCTAAACTAATAATAATCACCGGTTTATCAGGGTCAGGCAAAACAATAGCTCTTCATTCTCTTGAAGATCAAGGATATTTTTGTATTGACAATTTATCTCCCAAAATGATCATTGCCATACTTGAGAAAATAAATGATCCAAAAGAAAAAGCTTATCATAAAGTAGCAATTAGTATTGATATAAGGTCTATCAAATTAGATAAGAGGTTTAAGAACTCAATTGACAATTTATACAAGAAAATAGCTTATTTAAACATCAATGCAAATACAATTTTTTTACATTCCTCAATCAAAGTATTGTTATCAAGATTTAATGCAACAAGAAGACTACATCCCCTTACAAATAGCAAAGTCAATCTTAAAGAAGCAATTACTAAAGAAATGGATATTATGCAAGGCCTGAAAGAGAATTCTAATCTAATCATAGATACCGACGATCTATTGCCCATAGATCTCAGAAAACAAATAAGCACAAAATTTTCATACTTGCAAAAAAAGGAGGATATTCTTATTCAGCTGCAATCGTTTGGATATAAGAATAATATCCCCAATGATAGTGATTTTGTATTTGACGTTAGATGTCTTGCAAACCCTTTTTGGTCAAAAGATTTAAGACATCTGTCTGGCAAAGACAATAAAGTAAAATTATTTATAAAAAAAGATACTGCTGCAATAGAAATGATAAATAATATTGTAAAATTCTTAAATAAATGGATCCCTAAGTTTCTTAAAAGTGATCGAAATTACCTAACTATATCAATTGGTTGCACTGGTGGGCAGCATAGATCGGTTTATGTTACAGAAAAAGTATCTAAAGAGTTAAGAAAGAAATATAATATTCTAGTGAAACATAGAGATATAAAATGAATATAGGCTTATTACTATTAACCCATAATGATATAGGAGCTCAACTCTTACTTGCAGCAAAATCTACATATGGGTCTGTTCCATATAGAACAGAGTTATTATCAATTGATCATTATGATCAGCCAACAGATCTAATTAACTTAGCTCAACAGTATGTGAAGGTTTTAGATAGCGGAGATGGTGTATTAATTCTGACAGATATGTTTGGTTCTACTCCTAGTAATATTGCTAAAAGTTTCTCACATAAAAAGAATGTAAATGTAATTTCAGGGATAAATCTATCCATGTTATTAAACATATTTAATTATCCCTCACTAAACTTAAAAGAAATAACTCAAAAGGCTTTAGAAGGCGGTAAAGATGGGGTCACTCAAATAAAACATGAAAGAAAGAAAAATAGTAATTAATAATAGGCTAGGGTTACATGCTAGAGCAGCGGCAAAGATTGTGACGCTAACAAATAGATATGATTCTATCATAGAGATCATTAAAGGTGATAAGTGTGCTGATGCAAAAAGTATTATGAAAATTTTAATGCTATCTGCTCCGAAGGGTACTGAGGTTAAAATAACTGCGTCAGGGAAAGACGAAAGTTTAGCAATAAAGAATTTAGAGTCTCTTATAAAGGATAAATTCCATGAAGAGTAAAACTCCTATACTGTTAAATGGTTTACCTGTGTCAAAAGGTATTGCGGTTGGAAGAAGCTATTTAATAGAACATGGAAAAAATATAGTAAAAGAAAAATATATAAAAAAAGATCAGATCTCTAGAGAAATTAAGAAATTGGATAAATCTGTAGATTTAACAATCAGTGAAATAGAAGCTATCAGAGATAAAATTGATCCTTCGATTAAAAATAATATAGGTTTATTTCTAGATACACATATCATGCTGGTAAAAGATAAGAGCTTTATTGATAATATCAAGAATAGGATTGATGAAAAACTCAATTCTGCTGAATGGGCTATACATAACGAATATCTTTCAATTAAACAATCTTTTAATGATATCGAAGATACATACATCAAACAGAGAATAGATGATGTTAATCATGTTGTAAAAATGATTATTAATAATCTCAAATTAGAAAAGGAAACGGCATCTAGTGCAAAAAAAAGTTTGACAGATTTAATAATTGTAACAGATGACCTAAGCCCTTCTGATGTTGTGTTGGCATATGATACAAACAGTTTAGGAATCATCTCTGAATTTGGCGGGAGGTCTTCACATAGTTCTATACTAACTAGAAGTCTTGAATTACCGTCTGCGGTTGGTGTTAAAAATGCTCTGAGTATAATCAAAAATGGAGATGATTTAATATTAGATGGAGAGCAAGGAATAGTGATAATCAACGCAGATGATAAGATTAAAAGTTATTATATACAGCTGAAAAAGAAACAGGAAAAAAATAAAAAAGTTCTCTCAACTATATTAAAAAGAAATAATGTTACTCTAGATAAAACAAGCGTTGATATAATGGCAAACCTAGAATTACCCCAAGAATTAAATATTATAAAAGATAAAAAAGCTGATGGGATAGGGTTGTTCAGGACAGAATATCTGTATGTTGATCGACATGATTTTCCATCAGAAAATGAACAATATGAGGCTTATAAGAAAGTTGTAAAAAAAATGGGTAAGTCACCAGTTTATTTTAGAACATTAGATATTGGCGCTGATAAAGAAGTTCCTGAAAATATAAAAACAGGATCAATAGTTAGAAACCCTGCCCTAGGATTAAGAGGAATCAGATATAGTTTAAATTATAATACTATCTTTATTAATCAGGTTAAGGCTATTTTGAGAGTTAGTAATCTAGGTAATGTTAAAATTATGTTACCAATGATAACTACAATATCTGAAATTCATAAAGCTAAAGAATTAATACTAAATGCCAAAAGAGCTCTGGCCAAAGAGAGGAAAAGGTTTGATGAAGACATTCAAATTGGCATAATGGTTGAAATACCATCATGCGCAGTTTTAGCAAATAAATTTGCAAAACATGTAGACTTTTTTTCGATAGGTACCAATGATTTAGTTCAATACACCTTAGCAATTGATAGAGTTGATGATGAAGTGAATTATTTATATGATCCAATTAACTCTGCAGTATTATCCCTCCTAAAAAACGTTATTAATGCAGGGATTAAAAATAAAATACCAGTATCACTATGCGGAGAGATGGCTGGTGATCCAAATTATACAAAACTACTACTCGGCTTAGGTTTGAGATCGTTCAGTATGCATCCAAGTGCTATACCGGAGATTAAAAATATTATTATTAATTCAGATATAACTGCACTGACTCAAATTAGTAAAAAGATCATTAATTGCGATTCAAACAAGGATAAAATGAAATTGATAGAGAAGTTAAATTGTACCTAGTTTTTTGATTCTTGAAGTAAAAATTCTATAAGTGCCTTGCTTGTATATAATCTATTATGCGCTTGTTGCCAAACTTTGCTTCTTGACCCATCTATAACATCCGAATCTACTTCTTCATCTCTATGTGCAGGAAGACAATGCAAAAATATAGAATCGTTTTTACTTTTTTCAAATAGATGTTTATTAATTTGATATCCTTTGAATAATATTTTTCTTTTTTCTGCCTCTCCCTCATCGCCCATACTCGACCAGACGTCTGTTGTTACTAGGTCGCAATCCTCTACTGCCTTTCCAGGCAAATCGCATAACTCCACATTATCGCTGGCTAAAGATAATGTTGATTTGTCGGGTTCAAAACCAGAAGGAGTAGCAATCGAAAGATTAAAATTTAATATTTTAGCTGCATTGATGTATGAATTACACATATTACAGCCATCACCAACCCAGGCAACTTTTTTACCTTCAATAGATCCTTTTACCTCATAATAAGTTTGCATGTCTGCTAGTAATTGACATGGATGAAATTTTTCCGTTAACCCATTTATTACAGGAACTCTTGAATTCAAAGCGAGCTCCTCAACTTCATTATGATCATGGGTTCTAACCACGATGATATCTACCATTCCTGACAGAACTTTTGCAGTATCAGAAAGCTCTTCTCCACGGCTCAGTTGAGTTGAGTCTGATGATAAGAAAATAGCATGCCCACCCATTGTTGTCATAGCAGTCTCAAAAGCAACCCTAGTCCTAGTAGAATTTTTTTTAAAAATCATCGCCATGGTTTTGCCAGATAATGAATTATTAATAATACCTGTAGCAGCCTCTTTTTTTAACTCAATAGATCTCTCAATTATTCTTATGAACTCTTTTCTATTGATATCTAACAAAGACCTAAAGTGTCTTACTTTATTCATATTTAATCTCACTTATTATTTTACATATGACATTTACGATTATATCTACTTCTGATTTATTGATTATCAGAGGTGGCAGCATTCTTATGGTGTTTTCTTTCGTGACATTTATGACCAACCTATTTTTTAGTGCTTCTTCTACCAGTTCTAAACATTTTACTTTAAGCTCAATTCCGATCATGAGCCCTCTACATCTAATATCTTTAACTATACTATATTTGGCAAGCTTTTCTTTTAATTCTTTTTCTATATACGAACCCATTAATCTAGCATTCTTAGCTAAGTTTTTTTCTCTCATTATATCTAGAACTTTAATAGCCACTGAAGTAGATAAAAAGTTTCCACCAAATGTAGAACCATGGCTGCCTGGTGTAAGCACAGTTGAAGATTTTTTATTAGTTAAACATGCGCCAATAGGAATACCATTACCAAGAGCTTTAGCGACAGTTACTACATCTGGTATTATCTTACTATGCTGATAACCAAACCACTTCCCTGTTCTACAAAACCCAGACTGAACTTCGTCGACCATGAGTAGCCAGTTATTGGCATCACAAAGTAATCTTAATTTAGACAAGTAATCATCATCTGGTATTTTTATACCTCCTTCACCTTGTATTGGTTCAAGCAATATCGCAACAATATCATTGTTTTGTTTGGCAAGGTTTTCAATTTCTTGGATATTATTATATGGAACTCTTAATAGACCATCTATAAGAGGATAAAAACCTTTATGTGCCTTTTCACCACCTGTTGCAGAAAGCGCCGCTAAGGTTCTACCATGAAAACTATTTTCCATAACAATAATTTTAGGAGTTTTTATATGCTGATCATTTCCATATTTTCTTGCAATCTTAATTGCTGCTTCTACTGCCTCTGCACCAGAATTACAAAAAAAAGCATTATCTAAACCAGTTAACTTACAAAGTCTTTCTCCTAATATTTCTTGTTGTTTAATTATGAAAGCATTTGAAGTGTGAATTAATGTTTGAGACTGCTTGTATATAGTTGTCGAAACATCCGGATGAGAATGTCCTAGGCTTGTAACCGCTAATCCACACAATGCATCTAAGTATTTATTATTTTGATCATCCCACAAATATACTCCATCACCTTTCACAAAGGAGACTTTCTTCCTGTTATATGTATTCATTAAAAAACTTTTCATGTGATCAATTATAGAATAAAAGAGTATTCTAATATATTGTTTGTGATATCGATACAGAATCTTGTGTTTTATGCACTATTTTAGCAAATATATGCGTTATTATAGTTCAAATACCTTGAATTAAGTGCTTAATATGTCAAAATACTCCAATACACATAATAATTAAACGGGGAGATTTAATGAATAAATTATACACAGCAGCTATGTTTATGGCTGTATCATCAATGGCTGTAGCAGGCGGGGGAATGGATCATTCTTCACACTCTGCATCAGCAATGAAATCAGGTAGTGGCGTGCACTTTTATGGGCGTCTATACGTTGGTTACGATCACAAATCTACAGGTTCAGCTAATTCAGTTGATTCTATAAGAGATAATGGTCAAAAAAGTAGATTAGGTATCAAATTCAAAGAAAATTTAGGCTCAATGTCGCTAGTTGGCGTAGCAGAATGGAAATTTGATATAGCAGACGGTACTGCAACAGATGATGGAACAAACTGTTCTAACGCTCAAGATTGTAGAACTTTTAACTTACATGTTGGTAACCTAGGTTTCCAAACTGCTCTAGGTTATATTGGTATGGGTTCTTTTGAATCACCATATAAAACTATGGGTAAGTATGACCTCAACATGGATACAGCGATTGCGTTAAACAATCATGGCGGAACATCTGATGGTGCTTTTGGTATAGCTGGAACATGGGATTCATCTCTAAGCTTACACACTATGGTAGGCCCAATAGAAGTAGCGTACTTAAGAGGTATGAGTGAACAAACTAACAATGCAAATGTACAAAAAAGTGACTATGCTGTTGGTTTAAGAGTTGCTGATATGGTACTTCCTGGTTTAGAACTTGGATTTGCTAGAAATCATGATAAAAGTGGTGACTCAAACCGTGGCCTAAGTAACGATAAAATATTTGCTTCTTACAAAGTAATGCCAGGTCTTGGTGTTTTCTTTACAGATGAAGAAGTTGAAATAGCTGGTTCAAATCATGCTGCAGGTGATATTAGAACTATGGGACTTCATTACACAATGGGTCATAACATGGTTCAAATAGCTGTCGCTGAAGGCAATATGGATGTTGCTACAACTGATTATGATGTAGTAAGTATTTCTAATCAAATGAACCTAAGTAAAGCTACAGATCTTACAATAGGTTATACAAGAAAAGGTATTGAGGGTTCAGGTAATGCTGTTCGTTCATATGGACTTGGTATAACTCATAAGTTCTAATTTTAATTTTATGTGAAACTAAAACCCACCTCATTGAGGTGGGTTTTTTTATTAATCATGATTTAATTGAAACCATCTTTCCAATAAACCTAAATGCCATAATGTATTTCCATTAAGTTTAGTGAAATGCGAATTTGGTTTATTAAGAAGTTTTTCGATATAGTCGGAATTATATAGACCTCTCCGCTTGCAAGAGTTTGATAATAGAATTGATTTAATATAAGTATAAAACTGTCCTTGAATAATTTTAAGTGGTGGCACAGGAAAATAGAATTTATCTCTATAAATGAGTTCATCATCGAGATATTTTTCAGCAATTTTTTTAAGATAATACTTTCCATCATTTTTTAGTTTA
>JBJKYE010000032.1:0-14764 GCA_045561195.1 Gammaproteobacteria bacterium
GCCAAGAGTTATCGGCTATTTATGTATGTAATTTTAAAGGCTGTTCCTACGAAATAGCTCTTCCATGGACCAAAGATTATAAATCAAGAGATGAGTATAATTCTGGACCAAATACGGGCGGCATGGGTGCCATTAGCCACCCTCTTGGGTATGAGCATAAAAACTCTATATTTAAACTTCATATAGATATTGAAAAAATAATGATTAAGACCATAACAGGTATAAATGATTATAATAAAAACTTTAATAATGGTTATTTAGGCTTTCTATACATTGGACTTATGATAGATAACCAAAACAATATAAAAGTTCTCGAATACAACTGTCGATTAGGAGATCCTGAGACTCAGAATCTAATGTTAACCTTGGAAAACAAAAATATAGATTTATTAGATCTCATAATTAACCAACCTATCAACAGCATTAAAGATATTAACCTTGATAAAATAGAAGATGCAGACGCCAGCTTTTGTTGTACTCTGGTGCTGGCAGCAATCGGCTATCCAGGGGAGTATAAGAAAGGTTTTTATATAGATCATAGTGATGTTATTGAGAATAATAATCTTAAGATATTCCATGCTGGAACAACTTTGAAAAATAGTAAATTTCAATCAACTGGCGGTCGTATATTAACTGTTAATGCATATTCTGACACGAAAGAGAATGCATTAGCTGCTGCATATGAAAATATTAAAAAGATTAAGATATATGAAGATGAAGATATGAAAATTCAGAATCAAGATTTAGTATTTTATAGAGAAGATATTGGAAATTAATTATCTTTTCATTGAATCAAAAAATTCAGAGTTAGTTTTCGTTGATTGAAGTTTATTTAACATGAATTCCATAGCATCAAGCTCATCCATTGAGTGAAGTACTTTTCTAAGTATCCATATTTTTTGTAATTCGTCTGGTGTCGTTAGAAGCTCCTCTCTTCTTGTTCCTGATCTATTAATATTTATAGCTGGATATATCCTCTTTTCAGCTATACGTCTATCTAGATGGACCTCCATATTACCAGTCCCTTTGAACTCCTCATAAATAACCTCATCCATTTTTGATCCTGTGTCGATTAATGCTGTAGCCAATATAGTTAAACTGCCACCTTCTTCGATATTCCTAGCTGCGCCAAAAAATCTTTTCGGTTTAGTCAATGAATTAGCATCAACACCACCAGATAAAACTTTACCTGATGAGGGAGCTATTGTGTTATAAGCGCGCGCTAATCTTGTGATAGAATCCAAAAGAATAATTACATCTTTTTTATGCTCAACTAACCTCTTTGCTTTTTCAATGACCATCTCAGCAACTTGAACATGCCTATGAGCTGGTTCATCGAATGTACTTGCGACTACTTCGCCTTTTACCATTCTAGACATTTCTGTGACTTCTTCAGGCCTTTCATCAATGAGTAAAACAATGAGTATGGATTCAGGATTATTTGTTATTAGGCTCTGAGCTATTTGTTGGAGCATTATTGTTTTACCTGCTTTAGGCGGAGATATCACAAGTCCTCTTTGACCTTTACCTATTGGGGCAGCAATATCTACTAATCGCCCTGATATGTCTTCTCTACTACCGTTGCCACACTCTAGCCTTAGTCTTTCATTAGCATGAAGTGGAGTGAGATTTTCAAATAATATTTTATGTTTAGAGTTCTCGGTTGAATCAAAATTAACATTATCAACTTTTAACAAAGCAAAATATCTTTCTCCTTCTTTTGGTGGTCTTATCTTTCCAGCAACTGTGTCTCCAGTCCTAAGAGAAAATTTTCGAATTTGACTAGGAGAAACATAAATATCATCTGGCCCAGCTAAGTAGGAACTGCCAGCGTTTCTTAAAAAACCAAAACCATCCTGTAAAATTTCTAAAACACCACCACCAGATATATCCTCGCCGCTAGAAGAGTGACTTTTTAAAATCGTAAAAATGACATCTTGCTTTCTTAATCTGCCAACATTTTCTGCGCCCATTTTTTCTGCCATTGAGACTAGTTCTTGAATTGGTTTTTCTTTAAGTTCTGTTAAGTTCATATTGTTTATTTAGTATGTTGAATTCTTTGGTTTGATGGGACAAGAGATAATATGTTTTGTTTCTTATAAATTCTCATCTAGTAATTTATTTAATTCTGTTTTAGAAAGTACTCCAACACTCGTAGCTTTTAGCTCACCATTTTTAAATATTAGAATTGTGGGTATACCTCTAATTTGATAATTTGGTGCTGTCGCAGGATTTTGATCTATGTTTAATTTTGTGAATTTAATTTTTCCATCATATTCAGGAGCAACTTCATCTATAATTGGACCTAATACTTTGCATGGTCCACACCATTCTGCCCAAAAATCTACAAGCACTGGTAAGTCAGACTTTAAGACCTCTGATTCAAAATTGTCATCTGTAATATTAATTACACTCACTATAAATTCCTCTTTATTTTTTTAATAAAATGATTTGCCTTGTGATTTGACTGCGAATATTCATATGATAATAGGTTTTACATATATGTCAAGCATTATTAACATCACTAACTATTTGTAAATTTTTTTAATTCAATTGAAAAATTTCTATTATTAAAACTGACTATCAAACACGATGCTCCACCTTGAGTTCTTACTCGACCAGCAGCTCCAGGATTAACAACATACGGCTTAACGGTAGTATCTATAATATGTTTATGGGTATGTCCATAAACAATTAAAAAAGCATCATTAAATTTTTCTCTCAACAATGCATGATAATTTGGTGCATATTTATGACCATGGGTTACTATAATCTTGCCTGCATTGGTCATGATATATTTAATATCATCGACTGATTCATAGGAATCATTGTTCCCATTAACAATAAAAGTTTTCTTTGATATATCTGATAATGTTGTAATGATATTTTCATCCATAATATCACCCGCATGGATTACATAATCATTCTTATTAATTAAATTAATAATTTGTGGATCTAAGAACCCATGGGTATCAGACATAATAATAATTTTATAATTATTATCTTCAATAGAATTATAATTAATCATTAGAAGGTAGTAGTTTTATTTAAAAAATTGTTGCTCCAAAGACTTTAACTAAGTCCTCTTCAATACCAAGAACTAGCCTTCCCAGAAACTCACCTGGGACTTCTTCGCTTGTTTGTTTATAGAGGACTGTCACATGCTCATTACGCCTGAGACAGCCAAAAAAGTGGTAATCTGTAGATAGGCTAGTGAGCATTTTATTGCCTGCCCACTGCTTGCCTATCTCTACTTCGTTTGCGCCAAATAGCATTTCTTTGGAAAAATGCTTAGTGAACCCACCATAATCTTTCTTGTTTGACGATTCTATCAATCCATTCCAAATAGGATTGGCTATCTCTAGAATTTTCTCATCTGTCATTTCAACAAGATTCATCAATGTTCACTTTACAAATGCAAGTACTTTACTTACGCTTTATTTTCACTCTCTGATTCTTCATCAATCAAGTGATATAGCGGTGCTTTTTCCATTGTAAACTTACCTGTATTAGGATCACGTCTGGAAACTGTTAGACAATGCCAATTGTCATCATCTAGTTTTAAGAAATCACCTCTATAATAATAGCCAGGCCATCTAGTTTCTTCTCTAAACATTGTATGTTCAGCCACACATTGTGAAACAAGTGCACGATGTTTTAATTCCCATGCTCTCATTAATTGATGTAAGTCTTCTGCACCAACATTTTCTAGATCTTCTTCGAGAATACCTAATAACTCAAGTCCACGTTTTAAACCATTACCATTAGTCATATAGTTAGTACCAATACCACCTACATAATCGTCCATAATTTTTTGGAGTCTTTGTAGACCTTGTATAGGTAGGATATAACTTGGTGACACAGTCCCTGCAGTTATTTCATTTCGGCCTACAGTATAATTTTCTAGAGGTTTATATATTTCCTCTTTAAATTTTTCACATTGAGCTTCTGTAACTTTAATGCCGTTAGCTTTACCATCATTGATGTATTGCACAGCCGCTTTCGCACAAAGTCTTCCTTCTGTAAAAGATCCTGAAGAGAACGCATGTGCCGTACCACCAGCAGCATCACCAGCAGCAAACAGGCCATCCACTGTCATCATTCTGTTATAACCCCAGAAATACTCTGGTATCCCACCAGATATATCCTCTGGTCCACTGACCCAAGCACCTGAGCATGTTGCATGTGAACCCATAACATAAGGTTCTGACGTAGTTAGCTCTGGATTTTGGTATTTTGGATCTATGTCTTGGGACGCCCAAACAACTGCTTGTCCAACAGTCATTCCAAGGAAGTTTTCCCAACCAATTACCTCTAAATGAGGATCTTGAAAGGCTTCCATAGTTACCATATGAATAGGACCTCTTCCAGCTGCAGTCTCTTGTATGAAAGCATGATTACGTAAACATGTAGGTGTTGGTATATGGTCTATATATTCTCCAACCATCTCTTTTGTTTGGTCATACCATGTTTTTTCATAGTTATCACCATTAGCATTTTGAGTATATGTTTTAAGATGTAGGAAATATGCTCCAACAGGACCATACCCGTCTTTGAATCTTGTTAATACAATACGATTTTCCATCTGGGTCATTTTAGCACCTACAGCAATAGGAAGCGCATAAGCTGAACCGTTACTCCATGGCGCGTACCAAGTACGACCCATTCCTTCACCTACTGATCTTGGTTTAAAGATATGAGATGCTCCGCCTGCAGCACAAATTACTGCTTTTGCTCGAAAAACATAGTGATCACCTGTTCTCATATTGAATCCAGTTGCACCACCAACACGGTTATCATTAGTTTCATCCATTAATAAATGAGTGATCATAACTCTGTTGTAAACTTTATCTGCAGATTTTTTAGCAGCTTCAGCAACGATTGGTTTGTAGCTTTCACCATGAATCATGATCTGCCATTTTCCTTCTCTTTGGTATTGACCAGTTTTTTCATTACGCATTAATGGTAGACCCCATTCTTCAAACATATGTACACATGAGTCAACGTGTCTAGCCATATCATATGCTAAATCCTCACGAACCATACCCATTAGATCATTCCTTGCATAACGCACATGATCCTCTGGTTGATTCTCATCCCACTGCATTCCCATGTAACAATTAATAGCATAAAGGCCTTGGGCAACAGCACCACTTCTATCAATATTAGCTTTTTCTGCGCAGACGATCTTCATATCACGTCCCCAATATCTAGCTTCAAATGTTGCACCGGTACCGGCCATTCCACCACCAACAACTAGAATGTCGCAATCTTCATAATGTGTTTTATAATTAGCCATTAGTAGTACACTCCTTGTTTTAATTTACCAACTTTTTCCATTACAGGTAAGCCTGTAGCAGAGACTGGAACTTTTCCAGTTTTAAGATATTTAGGTTCACCATAAAGCTGATTGTTTGCATGCGCCTCTTTGTTAGGTACATCTTTCTCAGCCAAGTGAGGTATGTATTTACCCCAAGGTTTTGTAGTTATAGGTGACACGAAGCTCTTCATATGACCATTTCTAAATTTAATTTTCCAACTAATTACACCTTTTTCTTCTTCTCTTAGTACTCTGACTTTGTGGCCCATTGGTGCAAAATCAGCATATCCACGAACATCTATAGCATTCTGAGGACAGGCTTTAACGCATGAGTAACACTCCCAGCAAAAATTAGGTTCAATGTTTACTGCACGACGTATTAGCTTATCTATGTGCATAATATCTGAAGGACAGATATCTACACAGTGACCGCATCCATCGCATCTGGTCATATATACAAAAGTTGACATAATATTTCTCCGTTAATCTTAAATTTATTAATAATTCTGTGGTTCAGATCTTTTTATTCCAAGGCCATATTGCTTGGGTAAATCTGCTGGCTCAGGCAAGTCATCTCTTGATCCATCAGCTTTGGCCAAGTGTTTTTGTATTGCCGCACCAGGCTTATAGAACATGTGAGCAAACTTAGACCAATATACACCACCAAATAGTACGACATTAGAAATTACGAACATTATAAAAAATAACATTGCGAGCCCTGTTGAATTTGATGATTGGAAATATGACCATAACAGACCAAATGTAGATGTTAGCACTAGTGAAAGAACAAATAAGTCAGCAAAAACTATTCTACTCCAACCATTACCCTCTGATCTAACATCAACTCTTTGAACAAACCAAAACCAATACCCGCCAACGCAAGTCATAATTGCGCCGATGTGCCAAACCATTGGCCATATTGCTGACGCAGTAGCACTACCAAAGATCAAGATAGCTGATGCAACCCAGAAAGCGATAGTTCCATACATACCTAGCAAATGTGTGATTCGTCTGGTTACGCCACAAAATTCAGCGGATGTAGCTACATCATGAGCTAGAGTCTTAACTACGATTGATACTTTTTTTCCTGTTGGAACCGAAGTGGTTGCGGATAATTTTGCTTTTTTAGCATTTTCAAAAAAGAATTTGACATTTTTCTTGTGCATCATGTCCAATAGGACGCCACCTACTGTAAACACAACCATAAGAATTAAAAAACCTTGCATAGCAAGTAGTGGTATATTAAATACATTATCGACGAATGGGTTAATTGTAATCATTAATTTCTCCAGATTAATTTTGCTTTTAGCTGTGTAGTCTTCTACTTCTCTCGCTTGATTTTATTGGGCCTTCAGTAATTTTAAAGGTTTTAGGTAGAGAAAATATATCACTTGCTGAAGACGTTTTACATTTTAACGTAATTGAGCTTTCAGTTACTATTTTGTTGATTTTTGGCATAATCTCTCCTTTGTTAAATACCTGCTTGGGAAAGATTATAATATATTATTTAGATATTGGGAATTAATTATTAGTAAATAATTATATTCTTTTTAACCCTATAAATTAAAGGGATTGGTAGTATTTCATCAATATCTCAGCAACTTCTCTCCTTGCAAATTCTTCGGGTAGTTCTTCACCATTGGAGAGCATTTCTCGAACCTTAGTGCCAGACAATAACACAAAATCTTCTTTGCTATGGTCTTTGACATCTCTCATCATAACGACCTCATTGAGTTTTTTAGAGTAAGCAGTATGATCTGCAGAGAATATTTTAAGTTTTAAAGAGTTTTTAACAACATCTGATTCAAATATCTCTTGAGCTTCAAACGGCCCATAATAATCTCCTACTCCGGCATGATCCCTACCAACTATTAAGTGTGTACAACCCGCATTCTGACGAAAAACAGCATGCAAGAGAGCTTCTCTTGGGCCAGCATATAACATATCAAATCCAAAGCCTGAGATGATAACGGTATTTTCAGGGAAATATAGCTCAACCATCTTAGCTATTGCGGCATTACGTATATCACCGGGTATATCTCCTGCTTTCAATTTACCAAGTGTCATGTGTATTAAAACACCATCAGCATTTATTCTATCTAAAGCCATTTTACATAACTCTTCATGAGCTCGATGCATTGGATTTCTGGTTTGAAAAGCCACTGTTGTGCTCCATCCTGCTTTTGATAACATTTCTCTGATTTCGGGAGCCGTAGCAAACGTTCCGGGAAATTCTTTAGGAAAATAACTAAAATTTAGAACTTTAATTTTTCCAGATATTAAATTGTTTCCTAGGTTTAAAAAATTGGCAACACCAGGGTGTTCTTTATCTGTTGTCCCAAATATTTTATTCGCCATAGACTCGACTTCTTCGCTTGAGAGTTTTTCAATAGCTGAAACTTTTTGAATAGCTAAAACTGGATTTCCTTCAACATTAGGATCTAGAAGAGCAATTTCATCACCCACATTAATTCCGTCAATATTTTTAGATAAATTAATTATAGGAACTGGCCAAAACAAACCATCTGAAGTGATCATGTTTTCAGACACGTTTGTAGCATTTTTTTTATCCATATAGCCATCTAGAGGAGTGAAATACCCTGCTCCTAACATTACTGCATTAGCTGCCGCTGCAGAATTTAGCAATAAATGAGGCATGTTTTCTGATGCTTTAATAAGAGAATTTCTCTCTGAAGAATCTTCTATATATAGTGGTTTTAAGGTATCAGAGCCATGAGGCTCTATCAAATTTTTCATAAAATATCCATAAGTTTAAAGTTATATTCCCATTGATGATCGAGGAGACTAATACTATAATCAACGTTGCATCAAAGGTCAAAGAACTTTTCGTAAGTAAAAACGGTCTTAAATGTAAATTAAGTTGGTATGTTTAAAAATTAAGGAAGAGGAATATGGAAGAAATACTAGAAATAAGAGATGGTTGTTCAACACCAAGTCAATTATTAAAAAGCAAGGCATTCTCTAAGTTCTTAAATATTTATAAAAAACAATTCATCAAAGAATTGAAATATAGAGAGAACACTGATCTAAAAGACGATGTAATGCATAAAATTGAATACATTGAAAACATATCACCTGCCACATTCATATCAATTATCAATGGGGAAACTCCATTTTCAGGGGATGAGTTAAGAGATAACAGAGATTCTGTCAAATTTATTGATGGCGCATTCCATCACTATAGGACAAAATCATACACTAGGTTAGTTAGGCTCCATAATGAAGTTATTGATGGAAAGTTAGATCCAGAAACTATCAAAGATAAAGTCTCACTAAAAGCTGATCAATTATCTGAACTTATTCTAGAAACTCGAAGGATATTGATGATAAGAGTAGGTTTAGGACAGGGTGTAAGGAGATCTCAAGGTTTAGAGTGCCACCCAAATGTATCTGTTGGAGAGATATCTGGTCACTACGTAAACTTACCTTCAGAATATTCTAATTTAGGTCAAGTACCTATGACAACAACAGCTGATATGAGAACAGGTGTTTACTACACAACACATGCGAATAAAAGGGCTTTCCCTTTCTTTGCGTTAGACCATAATCCTGTTAAAAATGACAAATTTAAACCTGAAGATTATGTTGCGATACCTTTTGAAATAGGCGCATGGAATATTCTATGTTATATCCATAAATCAAGAGGTTACATCGAGTTAGAGCCAGGACTCTTAAATCTGTTTCCATTTTCTAAAGTTGAAAATATTACAAATAAAAAACCTGATGGTATATTTGTATTAGGATGCCCAAACTCAGATATGGATGACTTAGGTTACTATCATGATAAAGATAATAATATTCTTGTTGGTCTAATTCCTGGGTTAGATGAATGTCAATATTTTGGTTATGGAAAAAAACCTATGTTAACGTTGCATAATGTTTTATGCATCTTAAATGGTGAGTTACCTCTTCACTGTGGTGCTACGCGATATGTTGTAAAATTTGATGAAAAAACTGATCAACCTTATATTTTTGATTCTTTTATCAAAGCCGATGACATGGGGAGAGCTTCATTAGAGGGAGATACTCCAATGTTTTATGGAACAGAAACTGGAGCGTTTGCATGTTTAGATGGATTTAGCGAACATGCAAAAATGCAAATGGAAGGAAGAGAAATCGGCTACAATAAACATTCTGGAACTAATGCAAGACAGATTGTACCTGTTACAGATTATTCAGAAATATCAACTGGTTCTGAGTTGGATATTCTTCTATATCTAAATAATTATGAATTAATCCAGCCGGGTGATTCATGTATGAAAACTGATATGAAACCTGATCAAGCTCTAGAGCATTTTAGAAGCGGAGCAAGAGTAGCAGCAGGGAGTACTCAAACTCATCGCGGGGATGTTGAGATTAGTTATTGGGCAAACCCTTTTCCATTACTCAAAGATAAAGAATGGAAGGACTTACCGCAACATGCGGATCTTTGCGACAAATTTGAAAAAATAGAAAAGAAATTCTGGGATAATTTTAAATCTAGAGCTAAACAAGGAAAAATGAAAATAGGTTTGGCACATAGTATGTTGATGGCTGGAGTCTACAAAGATAGTAGCGACAAACTTCTTAAAGACTGTGGGTTCGAGGACAGAGAAATGGTTGAACATGAAGGACCTGAGCGGGCTGCCCATGACATGATAGAGTTAATCAAGAACACTGCATTAGAGAAACGCAAAGCTATAGGAAAAAAAGGTCTTAAAGAAGTAGATGTAACCGTAGCAACTATTGGTGATAGCAGGACTGGAAAATCTGAGATGGCTGAAAAGATGGAAGGCGTGCTAAATATGAGTTTAATCTAAAAAATAAGTTTAAGAATTTAATAAACTTAGCTTATCTTGCTCTCTATCATACTCAGTTGATTCTCGGACATCTAGAATTGTGATTTTGTATGTCAGAATTTTTCCACAAAGATAATGATTTCCATCCATGGTTATCTCATCACCGGATATATCAATAACTTTGAAGTCTTTTTTATCACCATCTTTATTTACAAAAGCTATTGTCTCGTCAATCTTCCTGAATTGTTGCGGTACGTTAGAAATGTCATCTTTGATAACCAAAGCTTCATCATAGAAACCAAAACCCTCTTCAGGTCGAAGTGTAATTTTAACAATATCTCCAGCTTTTTTTCCTAACAGAGCCCCTTCTATTTTAGGTAGCAGTTTTTTTCCTTGCCCATGGATTAATGTTACCGGATTTTCAACTTGTTCAAGAATTTCAGATTCTTCATAAATTTCATAAGTTAAGACAACAAACATGCTTTTTTTAATTTCGTTCTGGCTCATAGATATCCTTAATTAGTTTGTACTATATTAGTATTGTATAATAGAATTAACAATAGTTTACTGGAATCAATTTAAATGAATAAGTTTAACAAAGTAGTTATATTAGGTGGTACGGGTTTTATTGGTGCACAACTAGCTACTAAGCTGTCCCCTAAATCTAAAAAGATCATCATTCCAACTAGAAATACAGAATCTAACCTAGGGTTAAAAATGATACCTAACCTTGAGGTAGTCAGAACTGATATTAAAGATGAGAGGTCTATTAATCTGTTGTTCAAGGACGCTGACCTGATAATAAATACAGTAGGCATACTCAATGAGATGAACGAGGATAATAGTTTCGATATAATACATTATCAACTCACTAAGAAAATATCCCATAGTATTAAACAAAATAAAGTTAAAAGATATTTGCACATTAGCTCTTTAAATGCAGATCCAAAATCAATTGGTAAATATCTCAAATCTAAGGGTATGGCAGAAGACTTTTTAATATCAGAAACATCGTCATTTTGTAACCTAACAATTTTTAGACCATCAATAGTTTTTGGTGAATCAGATTCATTCTTTAATAAATTTGCTACCCTATTAAAGTTTCTTCCTATATTTCCATTAGCTTGTCCAAATGCAAAATTTATGCCAGTTTATGTAGAGGATCTCACTGATTTTATGATTAGTGTGATTAATAATATTGATAGTTATGGTAAAAAAATTGATGTAACTGGCCCTAGTGAATACACATTTAGAGAATTAATTGATCATACATTAGCGGCATTAAAAATAAGAAGAGTTATTATTCCCTTAAATAGTTTCTTATCACGATTGCAAGCAAGTGTGTTTGAAAAATTACCTGGAAAATTATTCACGATGGATAATTACCAATCCTTGCAAATTGATAGTTGTAGTGATGAAGGCTTCAAAGGATCTTCGTCATTAGAAGACATTATTCCACAGTATCTAAACATAAAAACCAAACAAGAACGTTTTGAAAAACTAAGAAAAAAGTCAGGCAGAAAATAATGAAGATATATCTAGTAGGTGGCGCCATTAGAGATCAATTATTAGGTATTCCAGTAATAGATAAAGACTGGGTTGTTGTAGGATCAACTCCGGAAGAAATGCGTTCCAAAAAGTTCAAACAAGTTGGTAAAGATTTTCCAGTTTTTATTCATCCTAAAACAGGCGAAGAATATGCTTTGGCGAGGACAGAAAGAAAATCGGGTCATGGCTATACAGGTTTTGAATTTGATACTAACCCCAATGTTACTCTTGAAGAGGATTTAGCTAGAAGAGATTTAACCATTAATGCAATTGCGCAAGATAAAGATGGAAATATTATTGATCCATATAATGGGCAAGATGATATAAAAAATAAAAAGCTTAGACATGTCTCTGATGCATTCTCTGAAGATCCTTTAAGAGTTTTAAGAATTGCAAGATTTCATGCCAAATTTGATAATTTTGTTGTTGTGCCAGAAACAGTTGATAAAATAAGAGAGATTCTTGAAAGCGGAGAACTTGAACATTTGACACCTGAAAGAAAATGGCTAGAAATATATAAGACTGGTGAGAATTTAGATGCATTTTTTAGTTTTATAATCACTCATGGTGCCAGAGATATATTATTCCCCGAGATTTTAAATAATAAACTTACAAAGAAGTTACTTTATCCAAATGATGCATCCGAAGTTGAAATTATTTCGTCTCACTTATATAACTGGATACAAACACCCCAAGAAATTGAATCTTTTTGCCAAAGACTAAAAATTCCAAATGAATACAAAAGTTTAGCTCTTCTATTTTCCAATTGTTTGAATGAGTATAGTGACTATGTTCCTGATAGCATTGAAGATTATAATAGGCTTTTATCTCTTATAAAGAGAATGGATATTCGTAAAAAAGATAGGTTAAATTCATTTATGAAGTGCATACATTATTCTAATACCGATCTTGAGCGACATAGAATTTTTTTCGAGAATCTAATCAAAAGTATAAACAATTTTAAACTAAGTGATGAAGATCAAAAAAAACCTGGAATTGAAATCAAAAAGATAATTGGAAATGCATATAGAGAAATTGCGCAAGACGCGATAAGAATATTCTTAAATAAAAAATAATAAAGCAATACCCAATATTAATCTATAAATAATATATGGAGTAAACGATATTTTATTTATAGTAGATATAAATAAATGAATAGTAATATATGAAAATATAAAGGATAAAAACATTCCTATTATATGTTGATTCAATATTTCAATGTTACCTACTTCATATAATTGCATTGATTGATATACTGTTGCCATAAAAATTGCAGGTATTGATAATAGAAAAGCTATCTTAATAGAATCCTCTCTACTAAAGTTTGCTAATAATGCGGCAGTAATAACAATTCCTGATCTAGACACACCTGGCATTATAGCTAATGTCTGCATCAATCCAATAAAGATAATGGTATAGATACTAATATTTGCAAACTTAGTAATGACTTCCTTCTTTCTGGTATCAGCCAAATATAGAATAACCGCAAACAATATTGTCATTGAAGCAATTGATAGAATAGAACGCATGTTTTGAGAAACCGTATCAATAAATAATAGACCTATGATTGGTAATGGTATAGAGCCAATAATTATTAGTTTAAGATAATTTACTCCCTCTTCATTCAGCGATAGTAAACTACTAATTTCTTTTCTATAGTAGATTAAGATTGCAATTAGAGATCCAAAATGTAGTGCAATGTCAAACCCTAAACCTTGATCCTTTAGTCCTAATAAATAAGAAGTCAGAATCAAATGAGATTGACTAGATATAGGAAGGAATTCGGTTACACCTTGAATAATTGACAATATGAATATATGTATAAAGTCCATTCTATAACTTTTTCATTTGATTAAATTCTTTCGTCGACTTTAATTTTATATCTATATTCTTTTGCATAACAAGGACTTTAAATAACTCACCCATTGTATTGGGCAATAGAATATTTTTCAATTTATTTGATTCTATCAGGGCCTCATCATCATCATATTCTTTCGATTGATATATTTCTAATATGTTTAAATTAATCAAAAAAGAAGACTGTGATAAAAATCCTGAAACAGTTAAATCTGTATTAATGGATAGATTCTTTAAATGAGAAAAATTAACAAATGAGGATATGTCTTGATTTCCTATATTTGAAAGTGCATCAAAATTTGATTTATGTTGATGTATACATACAAGCGTACCATCAGATCTATCTTGTAAGAAATATTCTTGCGAATGATATCCATAATCAATAATAAATAAAACTCCTGACTCCATAGTTTTATCTATCAAATTAATCCATTTTGAATTATTTAAATTCAATTCACTTATATATCCATCAGAAAAATCGATATTATGATTATTTTTTGCTCTAGATAGTTCATTTGAAAAATCATCTGATGATTCATCCCATATATAATTAAAAGATTGATTATTTGATTCTATATACAAAGTTTCAAGTTTTGAGTTCTTCATCCTAAACCTTTCAGTTGGTATTGCATCAAAGAACTCATTTGCGATTACAAGTCCATTTATTTTTACCTCTTCAAGATTAGTGACCCACTTGAAAATATTATAATCATTAGGAAGTTCTTTTTTAACTCTTTCTTTCTGATAATTAATTAGGTTCTCTGAGATCTCAAGGATGATATATTTGTCTGGTAATGATTTATTTTTCTTCAAATACTTAAGTATAGAAATGGCTAAACTACCATCACCTCCGCCAAGTTCAAGAATAGAAGATGTTTTTTGGGATCTAAGTATATTGATAAATTCATTGGATATACATTCTCCAAAGATTGATGATGTGATCGGGGATGTTATAAAATCACCCTGATCACCAAATATAGTTGCTTTATTGGTATAATATCCATAATCAGGATGATAAAGAGACTGGTTCATAAACTCAGAAAATGGCATCTTTTGATTTAACTCAATTTTATTTAGCAAATATTCTTCTAAATGATTTTTCATAACTTATACTCTTATTATAGTGTACATTTTTTCATTTACCCTTAATATATATCTATGACTAAAAATAAAACTATTCTGATTACAGGTGGAGCGAAACGCATAGGGCTTGCAATCTGTCGCTATCTACATGATCGAG
>JBJKYE010000033.1:0-14743 GCA_045561195.1 Gammaproteobacteria bacterium
CTTCGAGGTTTATGCACTTTGAGACTATTGTGGATGATTTAAAACTATAAAAATACTACAATATTTATATGCTTTATTATTTTTTTGAATACCTTACTCAATTTTATTCTGGATTTGATGTTTTTAGGTACCTAACTTTAAGGATTATATTATCTGCGCTAACTGCTCTTTCAATTTCTTTGATAATAGGGCCTATTGTTATAAAAAAACTTATAGATAAAAAACTTTATCAAAGTATAAGAACTGATGGCCCTAAGTCACATATTACTAATAAGGCAGATATACCTTCCATGGGCGGCATTATTATAATTATATCAATAGTTTTAAGTACTCTCTTATGGGCTGATATTCTTAATAAGAATATTTGGATATTATTATTCGTCATCTTAGCGTTTGGTGGAATCGGATTTTATGATGATTATAAAAAATTTATTTTATCATCTAGCGATGGCATTAAAGGAAAAACAAAATTATTTTATCAAATAGTTTTTTCAGGAGCGGTTGCCTCATATATATTCTATACTTCTTCAAATGAAATGGAGATAATGCTAACTGCTCCATTTTTTAAAGATTTTGGTTTATACTTAGGTATATTCTTTATACCATGGGTTATTTTCGTAATAACCGGATCAAGTAATGCAGTAAACCTCACTGATGGTCTAGATGGCTTAGCTATACTACCTTGCATTTTGATAGCTGCTGCATTTGTTTTATTTGCTTATGTTGAAGGAAATTTTAATATAGCTAATTATTTATTAATACCTTATCTTCCAGAAGTGTCTGAAGTAGCTATATTTGCAAGCGCTATTGTTGGTTCAGGTCTTGGATTTCTTTGGTACAATTCTTACCCTGCTGAAATATTTATGGGGGATGTGGGTTCTTTGTCCTTAGGTGCTGCTTTAGCTAGTATAGCAGTCATATTAAGACTAGAAATAATATATGCCATAATGGGTGGCGTATTTGTCGTTGAAGCCTTATCAGTTATTATTCAGGTGTCCTATTATAAGTTATATAAAAAAAGAATATTCTTAATGTCGCCAATCCACCATCATTTTGAAGAAAAAGGTTGGCCAGAACCTAAGATTATAGTTCGTTTTTGGATTATAACTTTTATTCTCGTTTTAATTGCACTCGCTTCATTAAAAATTAGATAGAATGAGTGGCATTAAATTAATATTAGGACTTGGTGTTACTGGCTCTTCTTGTGTAGATTATTTTACCAAGAATGATATAAAATTTAGAATTTTTGATACCAGACCTGCTTCAAGCATTGATGAGTCAATATCTACTTATGATGCTAATATATTATATCTGCAAAAATATGATGGTACTATCTTTGATCAAGTTGATGAGGTAGTGATAAGTCCTGGATTTGATAAAAAGCATGAAATTTTAAAGGAGTCTGCTATCAGAGGTATACCTCAGTTAACAGATATTGATATTTTCAAAAGAAATTGCAATAAACCTATTATTTCTATTACTGGAACAAATGGCAAAACAACAATTGTCTCAATGTTGGAACATATATTATGTCATACAGGCTTAAAAGCTATAGCTTGTGGGAATAACGGAGTTTCACCTCTGAGTATAAGCACTGATGCATATGACTACATAATACTGGAGTTATCAAGTTATCAATTAGAATATATGTGTGACTTTAATTCTTACATAAGTCTATTAGCAAATATAGATCAAGATCATTTAGAGCGTCATGAAAACATGCTTGATTATTTAGCCATTAAGTTGAAAATATTTAAATTGTCCAAATTTTCAATAATAAATAGATCTTTGTTAGAGGACTATCAAAGTAAAATAGAAATAGATGATAAATATATATATGGATTGACCGATAGTAATGTATTAATTAATAATAAAATTATCAATGAGATTTCATATGATTCATCAACCTTATATTTCAATAAAAATTTTGATTTAGCTCATAGAGGTCTCCACAATCTAGAAAATATTCTAGGAGTTTGTTCAGTAGCTGAAATATTAAAAATAGATATTATAGAATGCCTGAGATCACTAATAAGCTTTAGTTACTTACCTCATAGGATTGAATTAGTCCGTAGCTTTAAAAATATAGATTGGTATAATGATTCAAAATCTACCAATTCTGCATCAACACAAGTAGCGTTAGAATATTTAGATAATAATGTCATCTTGATAATGGGGGGCGCTAAAAAAAATATAGACTATAAATCACTGTCACCTTTGATTGATCAAAAAGTGAAATTATTGATATTTATTGGTGAGAATAAAAAGTATATCAATCATCAACTAAATATTAGCACTAAAATAATTAATGCTGATTCTATGGATGATGCGGTTATAATTGCAAATGATCATGCTGATGATGGTAGTAAAATTTTATTATCACCTGCCAGCCCAAGCTTTGATATGTTTAACAATTTTGAAGAGAGAGGAAATGCTTTTAAAAAAGCGATTGATAAGTATGTTAATTGAATTCTTAAGAAAAAATATTCTATTAAGTGATAGTCAGGGCATTGATCATACCCTAATTATATGTCTATTTGCTTTAACTGCTATTGGCTTTATAATGATTACATCTGCAACACTAGATCATGCATATCAAACAAGAGGCCACTCATTTTATTTTATTATAAAACATTCGATATATTTAATAATGGGCGTAATGTTGTCATTTATAATATCAAGAATTAAACTGAGTTTTTATAATGATTACAGTAAAATATTTCTGCTTTTATCACTGATTGTATCTCTAATAATATTCATACCCGGTTTAGGCAAAGAAGTTAATGGAGCTAGAAGATGGCTAGATCTAGGTTTTATAACTATTCAAGTATCTGAAGTTTCAAGATTATTTATGATGATTTGGGTTTGTAGTTTTATAAGCCGATCAGATGCAAATAAAGTTTTTAATAAATGTCTTTTTATGATTATTATTTTATCAATGATTATTCTTTTGCAAAAAGATTTTGGTAGTACTGTTCTGCTAGTCTCTGCTTTCTTCTCATTAATGTTAATTTCAGGTTTAGATTTGAAAAAACTTTTATCATACTTTATTCTTGTTCTTATTGCTGCAGTACCGCTTATTTTATATCAACCATATAGACTTAGAAGAGTGCTGTCTTTTTTTAACCCTTGGGATGATCCATCAGGTAGTGGCTATCAGCTAATTGCCTCACTCTTAGCTTTTGGAAAAGGAGGTATTTTTGGATTAGGGTTAGGGTCAAGTGTTCAAAAACTAAATTATTTGCCTGAGTCTTATAATGATTTTATATTTGCTCTCATAGCCGAAGAATTAGGTCTTCTCTTTTCTTTAATTATTATTCTATTGTTTATCATTATCTTTTTTAGGATCATAAGATTAGCTGTAATATCATCCAAAAATAATCTTAAATTTGCTTCATATCTATCATATACGATAGGTTTTTTTATTACATTTCAAGCATTGATACATATTTTAGTGAATATTGGTCTAGCTCCTACAAAAGGGATGGGCTTGCCTCTAATTAGCTATGGAGGAACAAACTTACTAATCATGTTCATCTTTATTGGTTTATTAATACGTATTCAGATAGAAAATAGGCAGAAAATAAGTCAAGCTGTCTTAAGGGAATATTAATTATGAAAACTATAGCAATACTAGCAAGTGGAACAGGCGGTCATATTTATCCAGCGCTCTCCATAGCAAACAAATATATTTCCCAGGGCTATAAGATTTTATGGATTGGGACACCAAATGGCTTGGAAGATAAAATCGTTTTAGAACCTAATATAATAATGAAAAAGATTAATTCTCAAGGAATAAGAGGTAAATCTTTAGTTAAGAAAATAATTTCATTAATTTCGTTGACTCAATCAATTATTCAATCAATTATCATATTCAAAAAATATAAGCCAAACATGATATTTGGTTTTGGTGGATTTGTAAGTGTAGCACCTTCCCTTGCTGGTTATGTGATGTCGATACCTGTTATTCTGCATGAACAGAATGCAGTAGTTGGGACTGCAAATAAGATTAATTATTTTTTTGCAAAACGAATATATGAGACATTTCCATTAAGTTTCAATAAGAATAATAAAAAAATCATTTATACAGGAAATCCTGTACGAGAATCTTTTACTAAACTTACTAATCCTGAAAAGAAATATAAAAATAATAAAGCTTCAATTAATATTATGGTAATGGGTGGAAGCCAAGGATCTATGTTTCTTAATAAAACTATGCCTTTTGCTTTTTCCCACTTTTATAATAAAAATATTTCTATTAAACATATTACAGGTCAGAAAGATTATAAAACTGTGATGAATAAATATAGTTCATATCAGTTAAATGCAGATGTTATATCATACTCTAATGATATAGGCTCGTTGTATGAATGGGCTGACTTAGTTGTTTGTAGAGCAGGTTCGACATCAATAGCAGAGTTATCAATAATAGGCAGAGCTTCGTTGCTAGTACCATTTCCATATGCAACAGATAACCATCAGATGCTAAATGCTAATTATCTAGCAAAAAACTCTTCTGCAATCTTGCTTGAGGAGTCTGATGATTTTGTTGAGAATTTTGTTTCTATTATTAATATTTTATTAAATGATACAAAGAAAATATATTCTTTAGCTAAAAATATACAAAATATCTTTCCTAAAGATACAACTGATAAAATTGTAAATGATTCAATAAATTATATTAGATAAATATGGATATTCTAGACAAAGTTTCTCTTAAAAATTTTACAACTATCAAGATTGGTGGGAAATCATCGAAAATATATTTTCCTGAAACCTTAGAAGATATAGAGCATTTAAAGAGCAAGATTTTATCAAAAAAAACAATTATCTTGGGTAATGGTTCAAATATAGCATTTAAGGATAGCGGATATAGACACAGCATTATATCTCTTAAACACTTTAAAAAACCTATCAGATGCATTGATGATCTTCAGATAATTAGTATGGCTGGTATTTCCTGTGCAAGATTTGCAAAATTCTGTTTCAAAAATAAGATACCTGGATTTGAGTTTATGCATGGTATTCCTGGGTCACTTGGTGGAGCAGTAGCTATGAATGCCGGAGCTTTTGATGATGAGGTTTGGAATCATATAGATTCTGTTAGATGTATTCTTCATAATGGTACAATTAAGACTTATAAAAGTAGTAATGTAAAAAAATCTTATAGATTTGTCGATAGGTCTGAAATTAAAATATTTTTAGATATTACATTTAATGTAAATAAAAGACTTAAATTTAATAAACAACTCTTATCAAAATATTCATTAAAGAGATCTAGTACGCAGCCTATAGGCCAATGGTCATCGGGCTGTATATTTAAAAATCCCTCTATAAAAGTAGCTGCCAGCTCGCTGATAGACTCAGCTGAGCTCTCAAAAGAAAGAGTTGGAGGAATATACGTCTCGAGGAAACATTGTAATTACTTAATAAATGATGGCACAGGAACTTGCCATGATCTTGAAGAATTAATATTATTTATTCGAAATAAAATTAAAACTAAATATAACATAATTCTTGATAGAGAAATTTGTATATACTGAGATGCTATGGATATTTATGATAAAAATATAGCAATATTATATGGTGGCTGGTCAGATGAAAGAGATATTTCTTTGGATAGCGGCAAATCTGTATATGAAGCTTTACAAGAAAATGGTCTAAATGTTTTTTTATTTGATTTTGATAGGGATGATCCAGTTATATTAGAAAAATTCATTATCAAAAACAAAGTTGACCTTGTATTCAACCTGATGCATGGTGTTGGTGGAGAGGATGGTCATGTACAAAAATATCTAGAGAAGCTACCAGTTAAATTTGTTGGCTCAGATTCAGAATCATCACATAAATCATTTGATAAAATATTAACTAAAGATTTATGGGCTTCAAATAACTTCATGACTCCTAAATATCATATTGTAAAACCGAATATGTTTGAACATATCACTATTAATAATTTCAGTGACAAGATTGTATTGAAGCCAACAAAATCTGGATCTAGTGTTGGAATTAAAATATTAAATTTACAAGAAATTATTTCTACTGACTCTACTTTATCTTACAAAAGACTATGTGAGCATATGATTGATGATATTGCTCCACATGATTATTTCATTGAACAATATATTGATCATGCAGAATATACTGCACCAATTATATCAAATAAAGTATATCCTATAATTAAGATAGATACAGAAAGAGAGTTTTATAATTATAATGCTAAATATATTGATAACAACACTTCTTTTACTTTTCCAAAGTTCCCTACATCAGTTCAAAACAAAATCAATAATACTGCTCTCGATGCTTTTGCATTATTAGGCTGCTCAACCTGGGGGCGAATTGATTTTTTTATGAGTCATGATTTTGAAATAAATTTAATTGAGATTAACTCTATTCCTGGTATGACTAGTCATAGCCTGGTACCAATGTCGGCAAAAAATTCTGGATTAAGCTATATTAACTTAATTAAGTTAATTTTAGAAAATTAATATGAAAAATATTATATTATTAATATTCTCACTAATAGTTATTTTTTTACTTGTCTTTTATAATTCTTTTTTTAATGATCAAAAAGTTAAAGAAATAGTTATGATAGGTGAGCTAAATCATGTCAACAATAAGAAAATATCAAACACACTAAATAAACTCATAGGTGAAAAACTATATCAAGTCAGTCTTATAGCTATCAAGAAAGAATTAGAAGAAGATCCATGGTTAGATACAGCTCAAGTTATAATTAGGAAACCAGATGTACTAGTGGTTAGACTAGCTGAGTTTTCACCTGTATATCTATGGAATAATAAGTCATATATTGATAAAAATGGTAATAAGATGATACCTCAGAGTTATCCTATAAAAAAAATACTCAAGTTGAGTAGTAATCTTAGTAGCTCCAATGATATGTATAATTTATACCAAGAAATTCAAGATATATTATCTAAAATAAATCTAGATGTACTTGCAATTCATCGGGATCTTGAGCTAGTCAAAATTAAGACTGATAAATATAATTTTACAGTAAATCATGCTGCCATAGAGAGAAAGTTAACTGAGTTTACTGATATCTATGATCAATTTTTATCAAATCTGAAAAACAATGTAGCTCCAAAGAATATTGATTTAAGATACCCTACAGGTTTTGCTGTACAGTAAATAATGATATTATAAGCCATGACCAGTAACTCTAAAGTTGAATTTATTGTAGCCCTTGATATAGGGACAACCAAAGTTTTATGTCTAGTCGCAGATTATGATGATGAAGGTAATCTAAGGATAGTTGGTGTAGGGCAAGAGGCGTGTAAAGGCCTTAATAAAGGGGTAATATCTGAGATTGATGCTACAGTTAGCAGTATACGCAAAGCTAAAGACCAGGCTAGAGCGATGACAAATTGTAAATTCACATCAGTTACTACAGGTATAGCTGGCAATCATATTCAAAGTTATAATGGTAACGCTTCCATTACAATTCTAAATGACGAAGTCACAGAAGAGGATAAAGAAAATGTTATTACTAGTGCTAGTGATATTAGTATCCCTGCTGATCAAGAAATTCTTCATCGTATTCCTCAGTACTACACTATTGATGGACAAATGGGTATTAAAGAGCCTCTTGGAATGGCAGGTAAAAGATTAGAGGCAAATGTTCATATAATAACTTGCTCTACAACTGCTAAAAAAAATCTAAACAAATGTATTGAAAACAGTTTTCTTGATGTTGATGAATTTGTTCTTCAGCCAGTTGCTTCAAGTTACTCAGTTTTGACTCCTGAGGAAAAATCATTAGGTGTATGTCTTGTTGATATTGGTGGAGGAACGACTGATATTGCAATATTTACAGATGGTGATATTAAACACACGGCTGTAATACCTGTTGCAGGTCAAAATGTCACTAATGACATACGAATAGGGCTTTGCACCTCTCTCGAAGCATCTGAAGAGATAAAAGAGAAATATGGCAGTTTAGTTTCTGAATTAAATGCTGATGAAGTTATAATTCCTGTGCCATCGGTATCTGATAAACCTGATACAGAAGTTAAGAAATCTGTTTTAACCCATATCATAAAATGTAGGATTGATGAAATATTTAAAGATATTCAGAATGAAATTGGGTCAAGTGGATATACCTCAAAAATTAGAGCAGGAATTGTATTTACAGGTGGTGGATCCAAAATTGAAGGTCTAGATACATATGCTGAGGAAATATTTTCGATGTCTGCTAGAATCGGTAGCCCGAAGCCTATACCTGGTATTACAAATTTTAGTGGTCAAACAAGATATTCGACTGCTGTTGGACTTCTACTCTATAGAGAAGAACAGCTTAAAGACATGCCTCATCGTCAGAGTTCTGAAAATGTGTTATTAATGAATTTATCAAAGATATGGGATAAATTTTCTAAATACTTTCAGAAAGAACTTTAAGATATAATATTTGTCTAACGTTATATGTTAATTTTAAATATAAAACTTCCATAAAGACTTGAATATAAACAATATTCATATAAAATTTAGAGTAACTTATGCTTAAACAAAGAACATTATCAAGTAAAATAAGAGCTTCGGGAGTAGGTCTTCATACTGGCAAAAAAATATCATTAACTCTGAAGCCTGCGCCCAGTAATTCTGGTATTGTCTTTAAAAGGACTGATATTGAATCAGCTCCAATAAAAGCATCCTTGGAAAATGTCTTTGATACAAGATTATCCACAAGTCTATCTAATAACGAGATAAAAATTTCAACCGTTGAGCACTTACTATCTGCGCTGGCAGGAATTGGAATTGATAATGCTATTATTGAATTAGACGGCCCCGAAGTTCCTATAATGGATGGAAGCGCTAGACCTTTTGTGTTTATGATTCAGTCTGCAGGTATTCAAGAACAATCCGCAGCAAAAAAATTTATTAAAATTAAAAAAACAATTGAAGTTAAACAAGGTGAAAAATGGGCCAAAATTGAGCCATTCGATGGATTTAAAGTTGCTTTTACTATTGATTTTGACCATCCTGCTTTTAGCGAGACATCTCAATCATCTGAAATAGATTTTTCTTCAGTTTCATATTTGAGTCAAGTAAGTAGAGCAAGAACATTTGGTTTTGCTAAAGATATAGAGTTATTAAGAAAAAACAATCTTGCATTAGGTGGTAGTGTTAATAATGCAATTGTTATAGATGATTATAAAGTTGTTAATGAAGAAGGCGTAAGATTTCAAGATGAATTTGTAAAACATAAAATTCTTGATGCTATTGGTGATTTATATTTATTAGGCCATGGGTTGATAGGCTCATTTTCAGCTTATAAATCAGGCCATCATCTTAATAATTTATTGCTTAGAGAACTTATAAATAATGTTCATGCTTGGGAAGAAGTTACGATTGATAACGATTCAGAATCTCCTATATTTTACAGTACACCTGAACCAGTTATAGTAGATTAGCCTGCATCAATCTAATAAACTTATAGTGATATCCTCGATTTCACATACAGGATTATCTTTCAGAATATCGAGGTATACCTGTTTTTCAAATCTCATTTTTGTCGCAACACTACTATTTTTACAGCTTATAATCAAGACATTATCTTTAATGCTATTAATTTCTATCATATTAAGAATATCTTTGGGAAACACATCAGAAATATAGCAACTTAATTCTTTGATTAAGCCAGTCTTATTGATAACATGCACAGGTATGAATGATGATATTTTCTTCATGAGCTATTATACTTATTGTACGATAGAAAGTATTAACTACAAAATATATATGAGCCACAATGCTAACAAACATAATTAAAAATATATTCGGTACTAGAAACACTAGAATCATCAAAGAATATAAGTCTCTCGTGAAAATAATTAATAGTTTAGAGGATAAATATCAAAAGTTTTCTGAGTCAGATTTTATTAATGAAACGAATAATTTAAAACAAAAAGCAGAGACTTTGGATGATTTGACCACACTATTGCCAGAAGCATATGCTTTAGTCAGAGAAGCGTCTATAAGAGTATTAGGCATGAGGCATTATGATGAGCAACTTTTAGGTGGCATAGCCCTACATTATGGGAAAATTGCAGAAATGAAAACAGGTGAAGGGAAGACGCTTGTTTCCACTCTACCTGCTTATCTAAATAGTTTAAAAAATGATTCTGTATTTATAGTAACTGTTAATGATTATCTTGCTGAGAGGGATGCTGAGTGGATGGGTCAAATATTTAAGTTCTTAGGTCTTTCTGTTGGCACAATAACTAGTTCGTTGTCACCTGAGCAAAGAAAAGATATATATATGTCTGATATTGTATATGGCACTAATAATGAATTTGGATTTGATTATTTAAGAGATAACATGACATATGATATAAATCAAAAAGTTCAGGGTGAATTAAGTTATGCGATCATTGATGAGGTTGACTCTGTTCTTATTGATGAAGCAAGAACACCATTAATTATATCGGGTTCTGCAAAAGACACTGGTAATCTTTATGTAAAAATAAATAAAGTCACAAATGATCTAATTCAAAAGAATAAAGATGATGAGTTATATTCGATAGATGAAAAACAGAAGTCAGTATCATTAAGTGAGTCTGGTCATGCTGAGATAGAGATTTTATTGGTCTCTAACAATTTAATATCAAAAGATGAGAGTTTATATGACCCAAAAAATATTCAACTTTTACATTTGATTGATGCAAGTCTAAAAGCAAATTTAATGTACCATAAAGATATAGACTATGTCGTTGAAAATGATGAGGTAGTCATAATTGATGAATTCTCTGGAAGAAAAATGCCTGGTAGAAGATGGTCTGAGGGGTTGCATCAGTCTGTTGAAGCTAAAGAGAAGGTTAAAATTCAGAATGAAAATCAAACCTATGCCTCAATTACTTTTCAAAATTACTTTAGATTATTTAACAAATTATCAGGGATGACCGGTACAGCTGATACTGAAGCAACTGAATTTCAACAGATTTACAACTTAGAGGTGATTGTCATACCACCACATAAAAAAATGATAAGGAAGGATCATGTAGATTTAATATATTTAACGGCTAAAGAGAAATTTGCTGCAATTATACATGAAGTTAAAAGGATACATGAAAATCAGCAACCAGTTCTTGTTGGAACTACTTCCATAGAAGCTTCTGAATATATTTCATCAATACTTAAGAAAGAAAAAATCAAACATTCAGTTTTAAATGCTAAACATCATCAAATGGAAGCTGAAATTATTGCAAATGCTGGAACACTTGGAGCTGTGACCATTGCTACTAATATGGCTGGTAGAGGAACAGATATTGTTTTGGGTGGCAAAGATATAACTGTTGATGTTACAAATTCAGCAGGGTCTCCTGAAAACATAAAAACTCTTGGTGGTTTGTTTATCATAGGTACCGAAAGACATGAATCAAGGAGAGTTGATAATCAATTAAGAGGCAGATCGGGAAGACAAGGAGACCCAGGAGAATCTCGTTTCTTTTTATCTCTAGAAGATAACTTGATGAGGATCTTCGCATCTGAAAAAGTCAGTGAAATTATGAAAAAACTTGGGATGGAAGAAGGAGAGGCCATTGAGCATAAATGGGTATCAAAATCTATTGAAAATGCGCAAAAAAGAGTAGAGTCACATAATTTCGATATTAGAAAAACTTTATTGGAGTATGATGATATATCTAATGAACAAAGAAAAGTAATTTATAATCAGAGAAATGACATTTTGAGGTCAGATAATATAGATATAATATTTAATAATATCTTGGATTATACGTGTGATGATTTAATATCATCCTATATACCTGAGGATCTAGCGGCATCACAATGGAACTTAGAAAAATTAGATTCCATTTTAAAAAGTGATTTTCTGATTGAAATTGATAGCAGGAAAATTTTAGAGGAAGATGTAGCTGACAATAGATATAAGTTAAAAGATTCTATAAAGGATAGTTTAAATGAAAAAATCCAAAATAATCTAAATATATTGGACGTTAATGATAAAAAAGAACTAATGAGGAATATATTTCTTAGTGTTATAGATGAGGATTGGAGAAACCATCTCAGCTCAATTGATTATCTAAGACAGGGTGTTGGGCTCAGAAGTTATGCTCAAAAAAATCCAAAGAATGAGTATAAAAGAGAATCTTTCGAGATGTTCGAGGAAATGCTAGCAATGAATAATCTTGAGATAATAAAGATACTCAGTAAAATAAAGATTAATAAACCAGAAATATCTGAGATTATAACGAAAGATAATAATTCATCTGGTAAACCTAATCTGACGAATAATAATATTTCTAGGAATGCACTATGTCCTTGTGGATCTGGTAAAAAATATAAAAGATGTTGTGGTAAATTATGAGCAAAAAAGTATTAATAGAAACCTTAAATATAGGTATAAAAAATAATCATATAGATGCTGTATGTTTTAAAATACCTGCTAATGCCAAAACTGCGATGATTACAACTAAAAACAGATATGCAGCAGCGCCAGTTGTATTATCTAGAAAGAATATTTTAGAATCACAACCAAGATATATATTAGTAAATTCTGGAAATGCGAATGCATGTACAGGTAAGATAGGTTCTTCTAATTCTTTGAAGTGCACTAATCTTATATCTCAAAAATTTAATTGTAAATCATCTCAGGTATTATTATTTTCAACTGGAATCATTGGCAGACAGTTACCTATAGATAAAATAGAAAAAAAACTTAATAGTCATAAATTTTCTTTTGTATCTTCTTGGAAATCTGCATCAAAGGCAATTATGACTACAGATAAATTTAATAAATGTATATCTAGAAGTTTTTTGATAAATAGAAAAAAAATTACTATTGATGCTATTTGCAAAGGCGCAGGTATGATCGAGCCTAACATGGCGACAATGCTAGCTTTTATATCAATCGATGTTAACCTCAACAAAAGATTATTAAACAAGCTAATTAAAGAGGTCAATGATACTTCTTTTAATGCAATATCTGTTGATGGTGAGATGTCTACAAATGATAGTGTTGTACTAATCAGCACTGGTGAAAATAAAAAAACTGATTTTAATGTTTCTTCTAATTATAAAAAACTATCACATGAGTTGTCTTTGTTATGCCAAGATCTTGCAAAGATGATTATTAAGGATGGCGAGGGATCAACCAAGGTTATTACAATTAATGTTCATACATCAAAAAATAAAGTTCAAGCAAGATCAGTAGCATATAGTCTTGCAAATTCTAATCTTATTAAAACTGCTATGTTTGGAGCTGATCCAAATTGGGGAAGAATTATTGCTAAACTAGGATCTTTAAATGATATTAATTATAATCCTGAAAAAGTTGATCTTCATATTAATAAAATGTTAATTTTTACTGGCGGAATACAGTCTAATAAATGTAATCTTAAGTTATTAAATAAATCTATGAAGAAGAATGAGGTAGTTGTTGATATATTTCTGAATTCTGGATCTTCCTCACATTCTGTATTAACATCTGATCTAAGCCATGAATATGTGCATATTAATTCCGCATATACTACATAACATTGTATGACTCTTGAGTGTTCTTTAGCAATAATACGAGATTCTGATAAGTTACTCTATTCATTGAGGACCAAGCATCCTTATCAAAACTATTATGAATTTCCCGGAGGAAAAGTAGAAATAAATGAAACTCCTGAAGATGCTTTGCATAGAGAATGTTTTGAAGAACTTGGAATAAAAGTAACTAAATTTAATAGTATTGGATCAATTGTACATTATTATGATCATCTGCAGGTTAAGCTACATATTTTTGAAATAGTAGCTTATCAGGAGGATATTTATGCTAAAGAAAATCAAGGACTACTTTATTTGAATGCATTTAAATCAAACGAAAAATTTATAGATTCTACATTTAGAGTTCTTAATTATTTATCTTTACCAAGGTATTGTTCTATCACATCGATAGATGCTGATAATTATCAAAATAAAGAAATATCTAAGTTATATTCAAATAACATACTAAGATATAGATCTAATAAAATAAACCCTGAGCATTATTACATTCAGGCAGAAAAATATTCTAAAATATGTTCAGATAATAATATCGATCTAATACTAGATGTAACATATTATGAACTATTTAAAAATTTAGAGTTCAAAGGTATACACTACAAATCTGATCAATTAAAAGATTTAGAAAATACAAAATTTTTAAAACTAAATAATAAGCTTAATCATTCTGCATCATGTCATAATATTTCAGATATACACATAGCTAACAAACATAACTTTGATTTTATTCTCTTATCACCAGTATTAGTCTCCAAATTAGATACAAAAACATTAGGTTGGGATAGCTTTGGACATCTTGCTTTAGAAGCTAACATGCCTGTTTTTGCGCTCGGAGGAATGAAAAAGTCTGATCTAGACGATTGTTTATCTCATAATGGATATGGAGTATCAGGCATTACTAATTTTTAAAAATTATTATAATACGCATGTAGTTAGAATAAATTGTACATCATCTTTATGTCTAATAAGGTTATTCTTATCATCTTTTGACATAAACATTATATTTAATCGTTGTTTCCCAACACTTATCTGTGGATAATAATATAAATCAGATGTTAGAGTAATTCTAATCAATAATATATTTTTTTTAGGATCTAGTTTTTCTATATAAAATCCTTTTTCTGCAAGCTTGTCGTTAAAGTTACCAGACTTTCTAATAATATTTAATATAAAATCTATACTCTTTTTAATAAATAATAATGGTTCTAACCATAGATAT
>JBJKYE010000034.1:0-13489 GCA_045561195.1 Gammaproteobacteria bacterium
TCCTTGAATAATTTTAAGTGGTGGCACAGGAAAATAGAATTTATCTCTATAAATGAGTTCATCATCGAGATATTTTTCAGCAATTTTTTTAAGATAATACTTTCCATCATTTTTTAGTTTACTTAACGATGGTATTGATAATACAAACTCAACTAGATCACGGTCCAAAAATGGAACTCTTGTCTCCAACCCATGAGACATAGTCATACTATCGACTCTTTTAACTGGATCATCAATTATCAATGTAGATAAATCAATACGAAGTGTTTTATCTAAAAAACTGATATCATTGCGTTGATCACCATATAATTTCTCAATCAAAGAGAGCGAATAGTCCGTATTAATAAATGATTTATTTATCATTTTACAATAATCATCATGTTCTCTGTCAAAGTAGTGTTGTGTAAATTTTTCAACGCTCGAACCCCTTGTTTGATCCATTTTTTTATACCAAAAATAGCCACCAAAAAGTTCATCTGCACCTTGTCCACTCAAGACTACTTTTTGCTTAAGCGAGACCTTTTTTGCTAATAAATAAAAGGCAGCGGAGTCTTGACTAAACATAGGCTCTGGCATGGCTTTTACTACATCATCTAAGGATCTAAATAATTCATCCTGTGAAATATTATATTTATGATGATTTGTTTTAAATTGTTTCGAAACCTTATCTGAATAATAAAATTCATTACCCTCTTCGTTGCCGATGGTTGGGAAACCTATAGAAAATGTATTGATATCGGAAAGATTATACTTTGACGCCATTGCAACAATTAAACTTGAATCAAGGCCACCCGATAGCAACACGCCTACATCAACATCGGCAGTATAAAATCTTTTTTCTATAGCTTTGAGTAACAACCTATCTGTCTCTTCAATTATCTCTGTATCATTATTTTTGGTGTTTAATTTAATATGTTTAAATGAGTAATACTTTGTCTTACTTACTTTTCCATCAGAATTAACTCTAATGAATGATCCTGGTTCTAATTTAAATATATTTGAAAGGATTGTGTCCGGAGCAGGTACAACAGAATGCAAAGTAAATTGATGGTGCAAGCTTTTTTTATTTATAGAGAAGTGTTTTTTATCATCAATAAAAGCAGCGGTATTAGATGAAAATGCAAAAGCATCTTTAGCATGAGTGTAATAAAAGGGTTTGATTCCAAGCCTATCCCTAGCGCAAAAAAACTCTCTAGAATTTCTATCGTATATAACAAAAGAGAAGACACCATCTAAGTGATTCAGCATATCCTCGCCATAGTGCTTATAACATTTCAAGATCACCTCAGTATCACCATCTGAAAAAAACTCATACCCTTTCATGGATAAGGTATTTCTCAGTTTTTTATAATTAAAAATTACACCATTAAAAACAATGATTAAATCATCATCTTCCATTGGTTGGTCAGAATTTGACGAAATATCAATAACTGATAACCGTTTATGCCCAAGGAATATATTTTTATTGATATACGATCCTGTATTATCAGGTCCACGGGAAGATATTGCATCCAGCATAATTTTTGATCTAATATTGCTTGTTTGAGTGCCATCAAACCGCATTTCTCCACATATTCCACACATATATAATTTATCCCAAAAAACACATAATTTATTAAACTTACTGATAGATAAAATATTTTACATCATTTATCATAAGACCCATATAAAATTAATTTTTGAGGTGTATATGAACCCGTTACTATCAATAAAAGGTACTATAATTTCCGGCTTTGCATTAAGTGCAGTGCTGGTTTTAGCAATAGGTGGAAAACTAGTCGATTTCGAACATTATTTAAGATGGCTTCACTATCTTTCAGGAGTTACATGGATAGGATTACTATATTATTTTAATTTTGTACAAGTTCCAGCAATGGCTGCAGCTACAGCTGATAAAGACCCTGGTCCTGCAGCTATAGGCAAATATGTTGCTCCTTTAGCACTAGTATGGTTCAGATGGGGAGCAGTTGTTACCTGGATAACAGGAGCATGGTACCTACAGGATCATGGAATGCTTCATGCAGCTTTCACACTTCAAGCTGGAGCAGCAGGAATAGGCATAGGTGCGTGGTTAGGCACAATTATGTTATTTAATGTATGGGTACTTATATGGCCAAATCAACAGAAAATACTTGGTATGGTCGATGCAACTGCAGATGAAATTGCCAAAGCAAAAAAAGTAGCTCTACTTGCATCAAGAACCAATACATTGCTTAGCATACCAATGCTGTTATTCATGGGTTATAGTCATAATGGTTTAGGGATGTAATTTATTTATTACTTAGGCTAATGTTAATTATTAGCCTAAGTTTTAACAAATATATTAATTAAGGAGAAAAAAATGTCAGCTATTGAAAAAATAAAAAAACAAGTTTCAGAAAATCCTGTGATGTTATACATGAAGGGCACTCCTGATATGCCTATGTGTGGATTTTCTTCGAGAACAGTTGATGCTTTAAAGAAGTGTGAAAAAGAATTTGCATATTGCAATGTCATTTTAGATCAAGAAGTCATGCAGGATTTACCTAGCTTCAAAGATTGGCCTACATTTCCACAATTATATATCAAAGGTGAGTTAGTGGGTGGGTGTGATATTACACTAGAGTTATTTGAATCTGGTGAATTAAAAAAAATGATTGATGATGCAACTGCAAAGTAGTTATTTGTTATTGGAAGCGTGAATTATATTCCAATAATTAAATAAGTTCACTTTGCTCATCTCGAGTACATCAAGATTAGCATATGCATTAAATTCATCAAAAGGAAAATATGGCTTCCAACCCAAGATTTTACTAACAGGCATTAAGCCTTTTTCGAACATTTTTACAAATAGATTATCTTGTTCGGTGCTAAAATGATTTACTATGTAGATATCACCATCATTTTTACAAACTCTTTTCATCTCTTCTACTAAAATTTGAGGATTCTGAGTAACAGAAACTACATACATGCCAACAACTTTATCAAATGAGTTATCGGGGAAAGAGAGTCTCTCTCCGTTCATTAATAAAATATGTTTATTCTGTATCTTATCTTTAACTATTCTTTTTTTAGCTACTTCTAACATGTCTGGTGAAATATCAATCCCAACAACTTTCGTCTCTTTTGGATAATATTGAAGAGACGAACCGGTTCCTATGCCTATCTCTAGAACATTGTCAGACTCAATACAATCCATTTTTTTTATGATTGCTTTTTGCCCTGGTCTAAAAACCTGACCGAAGGTCAAATCATAGATACTAGAAACTCTCTTGTAAGATTTGATTATAGAGTTTTGGTCCAATATGTTATCCTTTATATGTTAAGAAGTAAGTAATTATAACACTATTATGATATTTAATTTAAAGATATTTCTAAATATTCTACATTTTTCGAATGGTCCGCAAGATTTACCAGCTAGCGCCAACCTATTGAAGATTATAATATTGCTCAATATATTAATCGGCATGATGGCAGTGGATCCTAATATAGATATTACAGTGAATATCTTTTTTGCGCTTATATATGTTTTTGTAACATTGTTGTTTATAAGAGTTTGCTTAAATATTAAAGATAAAAGTAATAAAACCTCAAGCTACTCGTCTAGATATCTGCAAGTCTGTAATGCGACCTTGGGAATCCATGCTTTAGTGGCATTATTCACAAATATTGTTACGTTAATGACTGGCTCTACTAGTGAATCACTTCTAATCATTTTTTTGATTATTTCGTTGTATGCATGGTTTGTAAATGGTCATATATTCAAGAATGCTTTCGATACGACTATGACGATAGGGCTCGGGTTTTCTCTTCTTCACAGCATGGTGTGCGTAATATTTATGATGGTATTTATACAAGTGTTAACAGGATGAAAATACATATACTAGGCATCGGCGGTACTTTTATGGCTGGGATTGCAATAATTGCAAAACAGCTAGGTAATGAGGTCACCGGCTCAGATAAAAATTTATATGACCCGATGAAATCAGTGCTAGAAAATTCTGGAATTGAATATACAGAAGGATACAAACCCAATATTTTAGTTAAAAAGTTTGACTTGATCATTGTGGGTAATGTTATGTCAAGAGGAATGCCTATCATAGAAAAACTACTTCGAACAAATATAAAATATATCTCTGGACCACAATGGTTATATGAAAATGTTTTATGTAATAAATTTGTAATAGCAGTATCAGGAACACATGGTAAGACAACAACATCATCGTTAGTCGCATGGATTTTAAAATATGCGAAACTAAATCCTAGCTACCTGATTGGCGGTCAACCAATAAATTTTAATGCACCAGCAAAACTAACTAAGTCTAAATATTTTGTCATAGAAGCAGATGAATATGATACATCATTTTTTGATAAGAGATCGAAATATATTCATTATCAACCTAACATATTAATAATAAATAATATTGAATTCGATCATGCTGATATCTTTGATGATATAAACTCAATAATAAAAAATTTTCATCATTTAATAAGAATCATCCCAAATAATGGAACAATAATTTTTAATAAAGATGATAAAAATATAAATAAACTCATTAAAAAAGGTGTTTGGTCTAAACAGAAATCTTTGACGACAAAGAAAAATAACACAAAATGTGATTGGTTACTTAAAAAAGATAATCAAAAGTACCAGCTCTTAAAAGGTAATAAGAAAGCATTAATTCAAACTAGTCTGATAGGACTTCATAATTATAAGAATATTTCTTTAGCAATCCTTGCAGCTATAGAAATCAAAATACCACTATCAAAGTGCATAAATGCAATTAAAAACTTTAATGGCGTAAAAAGACGTATGGAGTTAGTTGGAAAAAAAGATAAAATATTAATATATGATGATTTTGCTCATCACCCCACTGAAATTGAAAGCTCTATTAAATCTCTTAAGAATAGTTATAAAAATAAAAAAATATTATCGATATGTGAAATAAAATCAAATTCAATGATATCTGGAGCTCATAGGGAGAATCTCCCAAGAGCACTTGAGATCTCGCATCATGCAATACTAATAAAATCGAAACTCTCAAAATGGACATTATCTAGTAAGAAAATAAAAGTTTATGATAATTATGAAATGGTTTTAAAATACATAAATGATAATAAAAACAAAATTGATATAATTTTGATAATGAGTAACAAGAGTACCAAATTACTGAGAGATTCGATCAATATATGAAAAAAATAATCAAATCGTCATCAGAATGGAAAAAAACACTTACTGATGCCGAGTATAAAGTCATGAGAGAAAAAGGGACTGAGGCACCTTTTAGTGGTGACTTATATCATAATGATGAGAAAGGTATTTACTTATGTAAATGTTGTGATAATCAATTATTCAGATCTTCTACTAAATTTGATTCTGGGACCGGATGGCCTAGTTTTTTTGAGATAATATCTGATGATGCGGTTAGAGTAATAAAAGACCTATCTCATTCAATGATTAGATTTGAAGTTTTATGTGCTAAATGCGATGCACACTTAGGACATGTATTTGATGATGGCCCCAGACCTACAGGTAAGAGATACTGCATAAATTCAGTATCGCTACAATTTAAAAAAGACACAAAATGAATAATAAAAATATACCATTGTTCCCGTTGAAAAGCATAGTATTGCCAGGTGGTATCTTTCCACTGAGAATCTTTGAAAGAAGGTATATTGATATGGTAAAAAATTGTATTAAAAATGACGCAGGTTTTTGTATAGTTCTTGTAAGGAATAATTGTGCTGATAAATATATTGATGATATCTATAATTATGGTTGTTATGTAAAAATTACTGACTGGAATCAACTAGAAGACGGGATTCTTGGGATAACAGTTGAAGGATCAAACAAAGTTCATGTTATAAATTCAGAATTAAATAATGAAAATTTATTATGTGGGGAAATAGAACATAGTGTTGACGAAAAAGAATATATGATACCTCAAAAATATATTATCTTATCTAGATTTTATAAAAAGATTTACCCTGGAATAAAAAACTTCATTAGTTTTAAAACTGAGAGATATTCTGATGCATCTTGGGTTGGATTTAGATTGACAGAGTGTTTGCCGTTAGACTCACATACTAAAAATATATTAATAGCTACTAGTAATGCAATCGAAAGACTTGAAAAATTAAATGAGATTGTTAACAGACTTTTTAAATCCGAAATTGAAGAATTAAAATAATCTAGTCTACTGTTATAGCGCCTTTATCAGCTTGACTAACTAATTTAGCATATTTAGATAAAACTCCAGTTTTTCTCTTTAGTTTTGGCTGTTTCCAAGCTGACATCCTTTTCTTATATTCAGTTGGCGAGATATTAAGACTTAGCTTCTTTGTTATCGAGTTGATTTCTATCTTATCTCCATTTTTAACTATTGCTAGAGGACCTCCAATATATGCCTCGGGTGAAATATGACCAACTACAAAACCATGGCTTCCACCTGAAAATCTTCCATCTGTTATGAGCGCAACATCATTCCCTAGACCTTTGCCCATGACAGCTGATGTTGGTGATAACATTTCTCGCATCCCAGGGCCTCCAACTGGTCCTTCATATCTAATAACGATTACTGAACCCTTTTTAATTTTATCATTCAGTATATCTTTTAAAGCTCTCTCCTCAGAATCATATACCCTTGCAGAACCAATGAATTTATCTCCTTCTTTGCCAGATATTTTTGCCACAGATCCTTTTGGAGCAAGATTACCTTTTAGTATAATTAAATGACCATTTTTTTTAATAGGCTCATCATAAGGCATGATTATTTTCTGTCTTTTATTATAATGTTTGATGGACTTCAGATTCTTGCTGATTGTTTTACCTGTGACCGTCATACAATCACCATGTAATAATTTTTTTTCGAGAAGTAACTTCATAAGCGGAGCAACTCCTCCAATCTTTACTAATTCTGACATTGAATATTTTCCACTAGGTTTTAGATCAGCTAAAACAGGCGTTTTGTTACCTATTCTATCAAAATCTTTGAGGGTAAGTTTTAGACCAGCTGAGCTAGCTATAGCAAGTATATGCAAAACTGCATTAGTAGAACCACCTAGTGCCATAACAACTGTTATAGCATTCTCAATTGACTTTTTTGTTATTATATCTTTAGGTACAATATTTTTTTTTACGCACTCCATCAATGCTTTAGCAGAGTCTTTACAGTCAATTTTCTTCGAAGAAGATACCGCAACTTGAGCTGAACTATTTGTCAGGCTCATTCCTAATGCTTCAATCGCACAAGCCATTGTGTTTGCAGTATACATCCCACCACAGGACCCAGGCCCAGGTATTGCTTTTTTTTCGATTTCTAACAACTCATTATTAGAAATTTCTTTATTGGCATTTTTACCAACTGCTTCAAATACCGAGACAATATCTATTTTTTTAGATTTATGTATGCCTGGTAATATAGTCCCTCCATATATAAAAATTGAAGGTCTATTGAGTCTTGCCATGGCCATAATGCAAGCTGGCATGTTTTTATCACATCCACCTATAGCAATCAATCCATCTAGGCCCTCACAACCTACAACTGTCTCTATCGAATCAGCTATTACTTCACGAGACACCAAAGAATACTTCATTCCTTCGGTTCCCATTGATATTCCATCAGAAATCGTAATCGTATTAAAGATGATGGATTTTCCTCCATTTTTATCAACTGATTTAGCAGATATTTCAGCCAGCTCATCTATGTGCATATTACATGGAGTAACCATACTCCAGGTAGATGCAACTCCAATTTGGGGCAACTTAAAATCTTTATCTTTAAACCCTACAGCACGTAACATTGATCTGCTTGGTGATCTATCTTTACCATCTACTATTTGTGAAGAGTATTTGCGCATCACCTATTGTACCAACTTACCAAATATTTTAAATCTCCAACCATGCAAAAACTTCACATAATTTTTTTTTCTCGCAAAAGCATCAATGTCCCTCTTGTTAGCTATCAATGTAGGTGCAATATTATATTTTTCAGAAACTTCCTCAAGAACTTTATGACATCTAGTAATTCTTTCATTATACAAACTTCCATCAATATCTTTGTTAACACTCTTAGGTTTTATATATTTTTCACTTAACATTGACTTAATGAGCTCCAAATCTTCATCATTCAATGTGTGTTTCAGATTATCCAATATATAAGACAGTCTATTAGGGCGAGCTGTGACTATTTTAATTAATTCACTATCACTAAATATCCACCTTTTGGGAATATTATTGGTAATTGCTTTATCCTCTCTCCAGTATGATAGTTTTTGCAAATAATTTAACTGTATAGTTGTAAGATTTGATGGCAAATTAATTCTTTCCCAAGAAAATCTTGGTTCAGTGACTATGTTAGATTTTTTAAGCTCTAATTCCTGTTCTTCATTAAACCAATCAAAACGATTAGCATCTAACAATTGTTTGTATAATATTTCATATAAATCTATTAGATACTTAACGTCATTAGCAGCATATTCTATTTTTTCCTCAGATATAGGTCTCTTTAACCAATCTGTTCTCCATGAACCTTCTTTTAACTCTACATCTAAATATTTCTTTACTAAATTTGAATAACTTATGCTCACATCAGAAGTTAATAAATTGTATGCAATTTGTGTATCAAAAATATTTTGAGGGTAACAATTATAATAGTGATTCAGAACCTCAAGATCTTGTTTAGATGCATGTATAATTTTTTTAACCTTATTGTTGAGTAATAAATTTGAAATGAGTCCTTTATTATTAATAGCTAATATATCTATACAATAGGTATTATTACTATCACTTAGTTGTAAAAGAGCCAATTGTGGGAAATAAGTTGATTCTCTGATGAACTCAGTATCTAAACCAATAATGGATGATTTTTCCAACTCATCTACAATATTTTGTAATTTTATGTCTGTATTAATTAAAAAATTTGGCATAATTAGAATTAGTTAACATAATATCAGCGAATGATAAGTTCTTATATAAAAAATGCTTAAAATTAATAATAATTCAGGTTTATTTGATGATATTACACATTATCATTCAGATAATTGTAATAATAGGCCAAAAGATACCATAATTGATACTATTATTATACATTGCATTAGTTTGCCTATGGGCTCATATGGTAACCAAAACGTAGTTGATTTATTTATGAATAATCTTGATATAAATCAAGATCCATCATTCGAATCTTTGAAGGATGTTAGGGTATCATCACATTTACTAATTAAAAGAGATGGAGAAATTATACAATTTGTTCCATTTAATCTACGTGCTTGGCACGCAGGTGTTTCTAGACATAAAGAAAGAAAGAATTGTAATGACTATTCAATTGGCATAGAACTTGAGGGTACTGATAAAAGTAATTTTACAGATACTCAATACGATAGATTAAATGAGGTCATCGTATCATTAAAAGATTACTACCCTAAAATTGTAGATGAGAACATAATAGGTCATAATGAAGTTTCACCAGATAGAAAAAATGACCCTGGTCCATTCTTTGAATGGAATAGAATAAAGGTATAGACTATGGTAACTGCATTCTTAATATTTTTCGCACTAGTTCTTGAATATGTTTATGATCCTATTTCAAATATGAAAAATACTGCTGTTATTGATAATAGCTTTTTAAAATTTAAAAATTATCTAAAAAACTATAATTTAGAAAAATCTTATATATATTTATCCTTTCCAATAGTTATATTTTTAATTTTTAGTATTTTAGATTATTTATTAACTAACTTAATGCATCCCCTTTTTTCTTTTCTTCTGAGTCTTGCTGTTTTGGTATATTGTCTAAAACCAAATGAATTTAACCTCAAACTAGAACATCTAAAGTTTACAATTGAATCAAAAGTTGACTTGGATAGCTCTAATAGATTTAAATATATACTTTATTCAGATAAAAATGATCAACTAGATTCTATAATCAATAACATATTTTATAGTTCAATAAGAAATATATTTTCAGTAACTTTTACTTTTTTACTTCTTGGTCCTGCAGGTGCACTTGCATATATTATCTTAGATAACTTTATATATAGTGAACACATAAAAGTAGATCAAAAATCTAAAAAAGTTTTAAGGCTTCTGGTATCAATTATTGAATACATACCAGTCAGAGTTTGTGCTTTTACATTTGCTGTAGTTGCAAACTTTGAACAGTGTTTAAATCAATGGAGAGTTACAAAGAGCGCAAAAGATATATACAATACGAATATAAACCTAATTAACTCTATTGGTTTTGCTTCCTTTGAAAAAATCAAAGATGAAAATAAAAATATTGATCTAGAGAAAATAATATATGCTCAGTCAATGATATCAAGATCATTATTAGCATGGTTGAGCATAATTGGGTTTCTAGTTATTACTGGAGTCTTTGTCTGAATGAGAATAGTAATTTAAGCCAATTTTTATTTTTGGTTTCAAGTTTATTGTTCTCCATTTATTGGTATCTCTTAGCGAGTAAACACAACCGCAATACTCTTGCATATAGAACCCTTCATCTTTTGATACCTCAATCATTCGATGAGACCCATTTTCCTTTCTCCAATTAAAATCCCAATAACTCAGTCCTTTAAACTTTGACGCTGCATATTTTCCTGAATTATTTATTTGATTCATATCCTTCCATCTTGATATTCCTAACGTACTTGAAATAATATCAAACCCGTTATTGTAAGCATATTCTGAAGTTTTTATAAATCTCATATCGAAGCATGTTGAACATCTTTTACCTCTTTCAGGTTCATGCTCCATTCCTTTTGTAATTTCAAACCAAGTCCTAGGATTATAATCATCATCAACAAATGGAATTTTATATTTTTTTGCAAAAGCCATATTTTCCTCTTTTCTTAGCATATACTCTTCATGCGGATGAATATTTGGATTATAAAAATAAACAGTATAGTTAATATCAGAATCTAGGAGCCTTTTCATAATATCCCCTGAACAAGGGGCGCAGCAAGAATGCAATAATAATTTTGACTTATTATCAGGTAGAACTAGTTTTGATATTTTCTTATCATTCATATTGAAAAGAATTCTTTGGTATTCCTAATTGTTATTTGTTTAACATAATCTATATCTTTATTTAAACACTCAGCAATTGTTTCTGCAATATAATTAAGATATGAAGGCTGATTGATGCCATTATGTTTAAATGGTAAATTTTTAGGAGTTAAGTATGGAGAATCAGTTTCGATCATTAATTTATCTTGAGGGATATATTTTATTAAATCATGCAGGTGTTTGCCTCTACTTAAGTCACTTATCCAACCCGTAATTCCTATATAACAACCCATATCAAGATAAGTCATCAACTCAGCCTTATCCCCTGTAAAACAATGTACGACTTTTTTATCGATGTCATCATTATATTTTTTTAATATGGAAATAAAGTCTTTGTGAGCTTTTCGTTCATGTAAAAATACTGGGGCTTTATTGTCACTTGCTAATAACAAGTGATTTTCAAAACATAAAGTTTGCTGTTTAGTTGTTGAATATTCCCTGTAATAATCAAGGCCGCATTCACCAATAGCAATGACTCTGTCATTTTTACAATACTGACTGATTTCATCCATATTTTCATATTTAAAATCTTTTGCATTATGAGGATGATAACCTACCGTAGTATAAAATATATCTGGATACTTAGAAATTATATCTAATGCTATAACAGTATCATTTAGATTAGAGGATGTGATTATCACAGATCCTGTGTCAGAAGAAATAATATTATCAACAACTAAATCAAGCTGGTCATATAGTTGGGGATGCGTGAGATTAGCACCTATATCAATAAGACCTTGAGTATTCATGAATCTTTATAAAGATTTCAATACTGATTCTACTGTATCACCGATCACTGATGGATTTTTTGCGATAGTTATACCAGCTGCTTGAAGGATTTCTACTTTATCAGCTGCTGACTCGCCTTTTGAGCTTACTATTGCACCAGCATGACCCATCCTTTTGCCTTTAGGTGCTGTCAGACCAGCGATATAAGCAATAACTGGTTTTGATACATTTTCTTTTGCATATTCAGCTGCTTCGGCTTCTTGTGGTCCACCGATTTCACCGATCATAAGTATAACCTTAGTCTCGTCGTCTTGTTCAAATTTTGCAAGATGATCTTTGAACGAGCTTCCATTTATTGGATCTCCACCAATGCCTACACTTGTTGAAATTCCTATTCCTAAATTTTTCATTTGTTGTGCAGCCTCATAACCCAATGTTCCAGATCTACCGATAACTCCTACATTGCCTTCTTTATATATATGACCAGGCATAATACCCAACATACATTTACCAGGACTAATAACGCCGGCACAATTTGGACCAACCATTGTCATTCTATCATCACTTTTATAACGTCTCATATAGCGCTTAACTTTTATCATGTCATGAGCCGGTATACCGTCTGTGATAGCCACAAGAGTTTTGATTCCTGCATCAGCTGCTTCCATAGCAGAATCTGCTGCAAAAGCAGGAGGTACAAAAAGAATACTTGCATCAGCTCCTGTTTCATTAACAGCTTCTTTGACAGTGTTAAATACTGGTCTACCTAAGTGCTCTTGGCCACCCTTACCAGGTGTAACACCGCCAACAACATTAGTTCCATATTCCATCATTTCTTCAGCATGAAATGTTCCAATTTTCCCAGTGAAACCTTGTACAATGATTTTTGATTCCTTAGTAATTAATATAGCCATTATTATTTATTCTCCAAATCTTTTAGTGCCTCAACAGCTTTGTTAGCTGCTTCTTCAAGCGTTGAAGCCTCAATATAATCTATTTTACTATCCTTAAGGATTTTCATACCTTCATTGACATTGGTTCCAGCCAGTCTTATAACCAAAGGTTGCTCTATTGTGATTTGATCTAAGGCATCAACAATACCTTGAGCTACCCAATCACATCTATTTATCCCAGCAAAGATATTAATTAATATAACTTTAACTTTTGGATCACCGGATATAAGTTTGAATGCCTTAACAAACTTCTCAGGCGTAGCACCACCACCAACATCTAAAAAGTTAGCTGGCTGTCCGCCTGCTAATTGAATCATATCCATAGACGCCATAGCTAATCCAGCACCATTAATAATATTTCCAATATCGCCATCTAGAGCAATGTAATTTAATCCTCTATCATGAGCATATGTCTCTTTCGAGTCCTCTTGTGTCTTGTCTCGCAGTTCAGCAATGTCAGGAATTCTGTATAACGCATTATCATCAAATGACATTTTACAATCCAGCGCAAGAATATGATCATCCCCAGTTAGAATTAGAGGATTAATTTCTACCATTGTTGCATCAGAACGACTGAACGCCTCATAGCAGCCCATGATTGCTTTTGCGCATCTAGATATTGCTTTAGCCTCTAAACCTAGAGCAAACGCAATTTCTCTTGCTTGAAAACTTTGCATGCCTACAGCAGCCTCAACTTTTGCCCTTATGATTGATTCTGGCTTCTCTTTCGCTATTTCTTCTATACTCATACCACCCTCTG
>JBJKYE010000035.1:0-13464 GCA_045561195.1 Gammaproteobacteria bacterium
TTTCTACTAAATCTTTAAATTTTTCTCTATCTTCTGCTAGATCAATTGCTTCTGGCGATGTACCTATTATATTAACTTTATTTTGCTTGAGTTTATTAGCCAGTTTTAAAGGAGTTTGTCCACCATACTGAACTATAACTCCATGAGGTTTTTCAACATCAATTATCGACATTACATCCTCAAATGTTAGAGGTTCAAAATAAAGCCTATCAGATATATCAAAATCCGTAGATACAGTCTCGGGGTTACAATTAACCATAATTGTTTCAAAACCTTCTTTCCTTAAAGCTAAAGATGCATGTACACAGCAATAATCAAACTCTATCCCTTGTCCAATTCTATTTGGTCCTCCTCCCAATATTAAAATCTTTTTATTATCAGATGGGTTGGCCTCACATTCATCGTCATAAGACGAATACATATATGCGGTTGTTGCTTCAAATTCAGCGGCACATGCATCAACTCTTTTGAAAATTGGTAAGATATTATTTTTAATTCTTAACTCTCTTATGAAATCTTCATTGCATTTGAGATGTCTAGATAGCAATAAATCTGAAAAGCCTTTTTTCTTTAATCTAGCTAGGTCATCGATATTGATTTTTTTATTATCGATTTTACTTAGCTTTAGTTCTTCTTTTATTAGATCTTCAATTTGTGACAAAAACCATAAATCAATATGGGTAAGGTCAAAAATTTCATTAAGTTTAAAACCTAGTCTTATAGCTGCTGCGACATATAGAATTCTATTTGGAGTAGGAGTCCTTAACTGATTTATAAGATTGTCCTTGTTATCTTGATTAGGTAGATCAGGATTTTCTAAGCCATCTATCCCTATCTCTAAGCCACGTAGAGCTTTTTGAAAAGATTCTTGAAAGTTTCTTCCGATTGCCATCACCTCCCCAACAGATTTCATTTGAGTAGTTAGTTTGCTGTCTGCCTCTTTAAACTTTTCAAATGCAAACCTAGGTATTTTAGTTACTACATAATCAATGCTCGGTTCAAATGATGCAGGAATTACTCCTCCAGTTATCTCATTCCTGAGTTCATCCAATGTGTAACCAATTGCTAATTTAGCTGCAATTTTTGCAATAGGAAAACCAGTAGCTTTTGAGGCTAATGCTGATGATCTAGAAACCCGAGGGTTCATTTCAATTACCAATATTCTTCCAGTAACAGGACAAATAGCAAATTGAACGTTTGAACCTCCGGTATCTACGCCAATCTTACGGAGGACTTTGATTGATGCATTTCTTAGCTCTTGATACTCCTTATCTGTTAATGTTTGAGCAGGTGCTACTGTAATTGAATCTCCAGTGTGTACACCCATAGGGTCAATATTTTCTATAGAACAAACTATTATGCAGTTATCATTCTTATCTCTAACTACCTCCATTTCAAACTCTTTCCATCCAATCACAGACTCTTCTATCAGAACTTCGCTTGTTGGTGATAAATCTAATCCTCTATTCACAATATTTTCAAAATCTTTGATATTATATGCGATACCACCACCTGATCCTCCAAGAGTAAAAGATGGTCTGATCAATACGGGGAAACCTATTTTCTTTTGATGTTCTTGTGCTTCCTCATAATCGTGAGCTATATAAGCTCTTGCAGTTTCTAATCCAATACTTGCCATGGCATTTTTGAACAGTTCTCGATCCTCTGCCATATCTATTGAGTCGACGCTTGCACCAATTATCTCAACATTATATTTGTCTAGAATCTTATGACGATTTAAGTCTAGCGTTGTATTGAGAGCTGTTTGACCTCCCATTGTAGGTAAAATAGCATCAGGTTTTTCTTTAATAATTATTTTCTCTACATTTCTCCAGTGAATAGGCTCTATATATACTTTATCCGCCATTTCTGGATCAGTCATTATTGTTGCAGGATTTGAATTAACTAAAATTACCCTAATACCCTCTTCACGCAAAGCTTTGCAAGCCTGAACACCAGAATAATCAAATTCGCAAGCTTGCCCAATAACAATTGGGCCTGCTCCAATAATTAGAACACTTTTTATTTTGTTATTCTTAGACATTAATTTTATCTTCCATTTTTTGTACAAATTGATTAAAAATTTCTCTAATATCATTTGGTCCGGGACTGGCCTCAGGATGTCCTTGGAATCCAAAAGCAAAATGATCCTTTATTTCAAAACCTTGCAATGAATTATCAAATAGCGAAATATGTGTTTTAACTATATTGTTAGGTAGGTTGTTGTCATCAACCATAAATCCATGATTCTGACTTGTAATAAAAACTTTTTTATTAGCAAGATTCATTACAGGATGATTTGCTCCATGATGTCCAAATTTCATCTTAACTGTCGATGCACCAGATGCTAAAGCTAAAAGCTGAAAACCCAAACAGATTCCAAACATAGGTATTTTATTCTTTAATAACTCTCTTATATTCTGGATTGCATAATCACAAGCTTTGGGGTCACCAGGTCCATTAGATAGAAAAACCCCGTCTGGTTTTAATTCTAAAACTTTATCTACAGGATAATCTGCTGGAACAATTTTAATTTTACAGCCACTATCTACTAGCAATCTTAAAATATTATGTTTTATACCAAAATCATAAGCAATAATATTATAATTACTCTTTGGTTTATCAAAAGTTCTGTTGTATATGTCTATCGAAGTACTGTCCCATTCATATTCTTCTTTTGTTGTCACTTTTATCGCTAGGTCTAATCCCTCAAGACCCTTGAAATCTGAAAGTTTTTTCTTAGCTGCGTCAAGATCATTTTTGCCAGAGATAATACAGCCATTCTGAGAACCTTTTGTTCTCAAGATTTTTGTTAGTTTTCTTGTATCAACGCCAGCAATTGCTAAAATTCCCTGATCTTTTAAAAAGTCTTGTAATTTACCAGTTTTTCTCCAACTATTTGGTATTATTTCCTCATCTCTTATAATAACTCCAGAAGCAAATATCTTGCTTGATTCAATATCATCAGGATTGACTCCTGTGTTGCCAATATGAGGATTTGTGAAAGTTATAATTTGTCTATTATAAGATGGGTCAGTGATTATCTCTTGATATCCCGTCATAGATGTATTAAATACTACTTCGCCAACTGACATACCATCTGCGCCAATAGAACGGCCGCTAAAGGTGCTACCGTCTTCTAACAATAGTATTGCATTCGTTTTATTCAAGGTTATATCTAGTTTGTAAAAAAAAAGATGGCTCGTTTTGAGTCATCTTTGATTGTTTTTTTTTAGCTTGCATCTAAAGCTAAATGATACGACAGACTAGCCGCTCTGTCTAATCTTTAATACATATTTGTACAATTCTTTTTTATTAACATCATTAAATAAACGTATTATATTGACAATTTCGCTTGCTGAATGTTTTTTTGATAATTCTATAATTTGTTTATCAAAATTATTCATTTTGATAGCATGAGATATTGGAGCACCTATGATTATTGTAATTTCTCCACTTAACATATTTTCTGAAAATTTCTCCAAGAGGTTTGTTGCTGTGTCATGATATATTTCTTCATGAAGTTTAGTTAACTCTCTCATAACTGCTATTTGGGTGTCAGGGCCTAGAGTATCTGTTATATCTCTCAATAGAGATACTATCCGATGCTTGCTCTCAAAAACAACCGCAGGTAATGATGTGTCCTTAATGATTAATAATTGCTTTTCCCTTTCTTTTTGTTTTTTGGATAAAAAACCTAGAAACATGAATTTATTAATTGGTATTTTTGAGACAGATAAAGCAGCTGTGAGTGAACTTGGGCCTGGTATTGGCACAATATTGACCGATGGTTCTATGCATCTCGTTAATTCAAATCCTGGATCAGAAACTGATGGAGTCCCAGCATCTGATATCAAACATATATTCAGCCCATTAGATAAATCTTCCATCACCGCTTTTATTTTTCTTTTTTCATTATCTTTATTGAAAGTGACTATTCGTTTATTTAGATTATATTCATTTAATAGTCTTGATGAGCGGGCTGAGCTTTCGGCTAATATATAGTCAGATAATTTTAAGACTTCAATTGCCCTGGTGGTAATATCTTGAAGATTTCCAATTGGTGTAGAGACTATATAAAGTGTACCTGGCATATTGTTAAAAACTATCTTATTTCTTCTTGCTAGGTTATATTGTAGTATTATCAAAGTCCAATAAATAAATTATGAGCAATATTGATATTATAAAGAGTAATTTTCAAGAAAATCAGAAAATTAACTCTATTTCATCTAGTCAGATTCTAGAATCCATAAATACGGCTACGTCTAAGATATTATCAATGATTGATAGCTCAGGTAAGCTTCTTACATGTGGCAATGGTGGTTCATCCGGAGATGCGCAACATATAGCATCTGAATTTATAAATAGATTTGAATCTGAAAGAAAACCTCTGCCAGCTATTTCGTTAAATTCTGACACTGCAACACTTACCTCAATTGCAAATGATTATGGATATCAATATGTTTTTTCAAAACAAATTAAGGCTATCGGCAATCCTGATGATATTCTCATGGTGTTTACCACGAGTGGGAATTCTATAAATATATTAGATGCTATAGTTTCAGCCAAAGATAAGAATATACCAATCATACTAGTAAGCGGTGACAATGGTGGCAAGGCATGTGCCTTATTAGATCAAAACGATATTAAGATCCTTGTACCATCTAGTCGAACTAGCAGGATACAAGAAATGCATCTTGTTATCATACATTCAATTTGCGAATGTATTGACATACATCTAGCGAAGTAAATCACATATCTCTTTCTGTTTCTGTAAGACTAGCTTGGAACGATTCTCTATTAAATATTCTTTCACAGTAGTCATCTATAATTTTTTTATTTTCTGTGATCTCTAAACCAAGACACTTTACCCTCCAGAGCAAAGGGGCTAAACTGCAATCCACCAAACCAAAGTCTTCGCTCATAAAAAAACTATCTGATATAAGTGGCACAATTTCTAAAAAATAAGATTTGATCTTTTCTTTAAATGAATCGTCTAAAGAGCCATTTTGATATGCATTGTTGAATTCTGGATACCATTGATGCTCGATCCTATCGAGAGCTAATCTAAATTTTGCCCTAGCTACAGGATCTACTGGTAACAATGGAGGATGAGGAAACCTCTCATCCAAGTACTCTATTATGACTCTAGAGTTCTGCAATACTAGATCTCTATCAACTAAAGTAGGAAAATCATCATATGGGCTAATGGACTTAATTTCTTCTGAAATATTAGATATATCTATTTCATGTAGTTCTGCTGAAATTTCTTTCTCTTTAATTACTAATCTTGTTCTATGGCTGTGTAAACAGTCAGGTAAAGAAAAAAGTAATATTGCTGATCTTCTGTTTGCTAACGATGTCATATACTATTTTACATCCTTCCAGTATTCACTTTTTAATAAAAATGCTATGAAGGAAAAAACCCCTAAAAAGAGTATAACCCAAAAACCTATCCTATATCTGTCTAATTGAGCTGGCTCGGCAACATAAACTAAAAAATTAACAAGGTCTGTCATAGCTTTGTTATATTCTGCTGGAGTCATTGTTCCTTTATTAACATACTCATACTCTCCAGTCTCTGAAGATTGTTTCTTCAAGCCTTCCATCCAAACCAGCACATGTGGCATACCTACATTAGAATAGAGAGAATTATTAACCCCTAAAGGTCTAGTTTCATCTATATAAAACGAAGTCAAAAAAGTATAAAGCCAGTCTGCTCCTCTAGATCTAGCAATTAACGTTAGATCTGGTGGCATAACTCCAAAAGCTTCTTTAGCATGATCAGGATTCACAGAATTCAATATCAATGATCCAATTTTCGTAGCCTCACCATCTTTATTTGTTGTGAAAATTAAATTATTCTCGATAGTTTCTGCAGGTAATTCTAAATGATCTACAAATTTTACATAACGCTGATATTTTAGTGTATGACATCCCAAGCAATTATTAACATAAATTTGAGCGCCTCTCTGGAGCGAAGACTTATTATTCAAATCAATAAGTACGCTTTTTAAAGGCATAGATTGTGAAGCAGCAAATGTATGAACTGGTATGATCATAACGGCTATGATTAATAGTATCCTAATCATGCATTGTAACTCTATCAGGGGGTTCTTTGGTTTTTTCATTCGCGCTTGTAAAATATAATGCTACAAAAAATCCAAAATAAATTAACGTGAATAATCTACCAATCCAAGTTAATAAAGGTGTAGCAGGATTCATTCCAATATATCCTAACCCAAAGAAACTAATCACAAAAAGTGTTAAAAGTACTTTGTATGACATACCTCTATATCTTATAGATTTTACTGAACATCTATCAATCCAAGGTAAGATAAATAAGACAAATATTGCAGCGCCCATTGCAAGTACTCCTCCAACTTTATCTGGAATAGCTCTAAGAATTGCATAAAAAGGTGTGAAGTACCATACAGGCACTATATGTTCAGGAGTTTTCAGAGGATCTGCTGGCACAAAATTATCTTTCTCTAAGAAATACCCACCTAGCTCTGGCATGAAAAATACTACAAATGTAAAAATAAGCAAAAACACAGATAAGCCAAATATATCTTTAACCGTATAATATGGATGGAAAGGGATTCCATCTAATGGAACTCCATTTGCATCTTTATTCTTTTTAATCTCTATTCCATCTGGGTTATTTGACCCATTTGTATGAAGAGCTGCTAGATGCAAGTAAATCAAAGCAAATAATAATAATGGAAGAGCAATTACATGAAATGCGAAAAATCTATTTAGAGTAGCATCTGAAATTACATAGTCTCCTCTAATCCATAACGCTAGGGATTCTCCAATGTATGGAATTGCACCAAATAAAGATATGATTACTTGGGCTCCCCAATAAGACATTTGACCCCATGGCAATAAATAACCCATAAAGGCTTCTGCCATTAATAAGACAAATATGAGCATTCCAAACAACCACAGAAGTTCTCTAGGATTTTTATAGGAGCCATATAACATGGCTCTAAACATATGAAGATAGATAACAACAAAAAAGAAAGATGCGCCAGTCGAGTGTAAGTATCTAATCAGCCAACCCCATTCCACATCTCTCATTATGTATTCTACAGAGGCGAACGCAGATGCCGCATCAGGTTTATAGTTAATTGTTAAAAAGATTCCAGTAACAATCTGAAGTATAAAAATAAAAATAGCCAAAGCGCCAAAATAGTAAAAGAAATTAAAGTTTTTAGGTGCATAATACTGAGATAAGTGATTTTTAACAAAATTACTAACTGGAAGTCTTTCATCAATCCATGTTACAAGCTTACCCATTAGCTTTTTTCTCCGTCTTTACCCACAATTATTTTATTATCTGATGCAAAATAATATGGAGGGACTTCTAGATTCGAAGGTGCTGGCATGGCCTTGTGAACTCTACCGGACAAATCAAATTTTGAACCATGACAAGGACAAAAGAAGCCTCCGTTCCAATCCAACCCTAATTCCGCAGATTTAGCATTTGGTTTGTATAAAGGAGAACAACCTAGGTGAGTGCACACACCTACCAAAACCAAAAATTCTGGGTTAATAGATCTATATTTGTTTTTCGTATAAATTGGCTGATGTTCTTCAAGGGATTTCGGATCACTCAAAACTTTATCATCTTCAAGAGTATTTTTGATCATTTCCTCAGTTCTTCTTACAACCCATACAGGCTTCCCTCTCCATTCAACAACCTTATAAGACCCTGGTCTTAATGCAGATACATCTATTTCAACTGGTGCTCCTGCAGCCTTGGCTTTTTCGCTAGGTGACATCGTAGACAGAAACGGAATTACAGCAAAAACTCCACCAACTCCGCCCATAATCTGAGTTAGATTTGTTAAAAATTTCCTTCTGTTTGATGGTTTATTTGAGTTGCTCATGTATTTTCAAATAAGTTGCTGTTCTTAATCGCGTTTATACTAACATAAATTTTATTGAGTGTCTTATAGTAATATGTAATATAATTCTAATAATTATAACCTTACTTCAAAGAGGTAATATATTATGAAAGAAATTAAAGGATATGCCATAGTTGGAGCTATTACAGCTATCATTATCTATTTTCTTGTACCTAATATACTTGGTAATCGAATAGAAGTGGTTGAATCTATCCATCATCCTAGCAACTATAATAACTCTAATAGTTATTCTGATGTTTTCAAAAAGGTTAATAAGTCAGTTGTGTCTATCTATACAAGAAAATCTACAGCTAGAAAAAATATATATTTTATAGACCCTAGAGAAAGAGCATTGGTGAAAAAAAAATATTCTCCAACAGGCCAAGGCTCTGGAGTAATATTCAGTTCACAGGGACATATTATAACAAATTTCCATGTCATAGCTGGATCAGAAGAAATTTTAGTTAAGGATTATGATGGGAAAGAATATGGTACGGTAATTGTTGGTATTGATCCATTAACAGATCTTGCAGTATTAAAAATCGATAAGAACTCATCAGGCATTACTCTTGGAAATATTAAGAATATTAATATTGGTGATATAGCTTTAGCTATAGGTAATCCTTTAGGGGTTGGACAAACTATTACTTTAGGGATAATATCAGCAACCGATAAAGAAATTTCACCGAATGCATATTCATACCAAAGATATGTTCAGACTGATGCGGCAATCAATCCAGGAAACTCAGGAGGAGCTCTTGTAAACTCCAATGGAGAGTTAATTGGAATTAACACCTCAATAATTTCAGTTTCTGGAGGTGCTGATGGCATTGGCTTTGCAATACCAATTGATATAGTTAAATATGTTTTTCGAGAGATCATTCAAAATGGAGAAGTAATACGTGGATATGTAGGAATTTCTGCAGAAATTAATTACAGAGGATTAGGCGTATTAGTTAATGGTGTAATACCAGGCAGTCCTGCAGATATTAGCGGGATTAAAATAAATGATATCATCAAAAAAATTAATGGAAAATCTGTTGCAGAAATTAAAAATATTCAAAAAATTATAGGTAATTCAAAGCCTGGCCAAGTTATTGATATGCAAATACAGCGAGATGGTAGATTAACTAATATTAATATTTTGGTTTCTAAAATGAATTATTATTAGAAAGCTATTTACCTCTATATTTCGCAGACAATGCGTGAGCTTGGAGTCCTTCAGCTAAAGCTATTGATATTGATATCTTGCTAAGATATGTAGCCGTCTTTTTTGATACATTGATTATACTCGAGCGTTTCTGAAAATCCTCTACTCCAAGGGGCGAAGAGAATTTTGCAGATCCAGAAGTTGGTAACACATGGTTTGGTCCAGCACAATAATCACCGAATACTTCTGGGCTGTACTCACCTAAAAATATTGCTCCAGCATTATCTATATTCTTTAACAATGAGTTATGATTCTTACACATAATTTCTAAATGCTCTGGAGCGATAGAATTTATTAAATTAGAAATTTCTTTATCACTTTTTGTTTTAATAAACATTCCTCTGTTATTGAAAGATTTAGTGATAATATTTTTTCTCAACATTGATGGTAGTAGTTTCTCGATTGAATCTTGTACATTTTTAAGAACTTGTATACTTGAACTAATAAGTATAGGTTGTGCTAATTCATCATGCTCAGCTTGAGAAAACAAATCCATAGCAACCCAATCAGGATTATTAGTTTTATCAGCAACAACAACAACTTCAGAGGGACCGGCTATATTATCAATTCCAACATCACCAAACACAGTTTTTTTCGCTAAAGTTACATAAATATTTCCAGGCCCAACGATTTTATCAACAGACTCTATAGTTTTAGTGCCATAGGCTAATGCTGAAACAGCATGAGCTCCTCCCATTCTATAAATTTTATCTACCCCACACAAATCTGCAGCTATAATTGCGAGAGCATGCTCTTCAACAGAATTGATTGGGCAACTCATGATAATATTTTTTACACCAGCAACTTTTGCAGGAATTACATTCATCAAAACTGTAGATGGATATGATGCTTTGCCCGCAGGAACATACACGCCAACCGAGTTTATCGGAGTAACTTTTTCTCCTAGAATAGTACCTTCATGTTTATCCGACCAACTAATAGTTTTCTGTTGTTTAGCAAACTTACGAATTCTAGATATAGATTTTTTTAGATTCGTAATTTGAGATTTATCTATATATGAGTATGCCTGTTTAATCTGTTTGCTTGTGATAAGAATATCTTTGATATTTTTGATTTTATATCCATCAAACTTATTGACATAGTTGACTAGAGAGGGATCTCCTTTGCTTCTGATATTAGATATAATCGTATTAACTAAATCTTGGGCCTTCTTATTTGTACTCGAGTTAATCCTAATACGATTTTTAAATTTTTTTTCAAAATCTTTTTTCGAAGTATCGAGTGTAAAATATTTTATTTTCATTTATTACTTTCAATCGCCTTGTCAAGAGAATCTATTAATTCTTGTGTTTCATCCCATCCTATGCACGCATCTGTTATACTTTGTCCATATACCAGACTGTCAGGGCTAGATATATCTTGGCGTCCCGGCACAAGATTACTCTCCAACATTACCCCACAGATAGATTGATTACCATTAGTAATCTGAGTGACTATGTCGTCAACTACTAACCTCTGTTTTGTGTGATCTTTTTGACTGTTAGCATGACTCGCATCAATCATAATATTATTTGGCAATGAATTATCAATTAATACATCTGAAACTTTAGAAACATCTTTTGACTGATAGTTTATATTTTTACCACCTCTAAGTATTATATGACAATCTTTATTACCTGTTGTCGAGAAAATAGCTGACTTACCTTCTTTAGTAACAGAAAGGAAGTTATGGGCCTTACTAGCAGCTTTGATTGCATCGACTGCAATCTGAATACCTCCATCTGTTCCATTTTTGAAACCTACCGGGCATGATAATCCTGAAGCAAGTTCTCTGTGACTTTGACTTTCTGTTGTTCTAGCGCCTATTGCACCCCAGCATATTACATCAGATATATATTGAGGGCTTATAAGATCCAAATATTCATGACCCGCAGGAATACCCATTTCAGCAAGATCTATTAATAGCTTTCTTGCAATCTTGATACCTTTATTAATATTAAAGCTATTATCTAGGTCTGGATCATTTATTAATCCCTTCCAACCAATGACAGTTCTTGGTTTTTCAAAATATACTCTCATAACAATCAAGATATTGTTTTTTACTCTTTCTTTAACCTTTAGGAGTTTCTCAGCATACTCTATTGCCGCATCAACATCATGAATTGAACATGGACCAACTATAAGCATTAATCTTTTATCTTCTCCATTAAGTATCTTTATAATTTCCGATCTACAATCTATAACAGTTTTAATTGCTGATTCTGACAGAGGGAGCTCTGTGATTAAATCACTTGGCGATATCATTTCCTTCAATGATGATATTTTTAGATCATCTGTTAATTTGCTTATTGTCATAATTAATCCAATTTTATTTTTTCTAAAAGTTTATTTATTTCTTTCCTATTAAGCTTATATGATGTTTTGTTCACTATGAGCATCGATGTAATTTTCTCAATTAATTCTATCTCTACTAGACCGTTTTGTTTTAAAGTTTGCCCAGATTCTACAAGATCAACTACCACGTCGGATAATCCAAGAACTGCTGCTAATTCAATAGATCCATAGAGTTTGAGCACAGAACATGGCAAGCCTTTACTCTGGAAGAATTTTTTTGTGATTGCAGGATATTTTGTTGCAACTTTCATATTGTTTTGTAAAGTAACCCCACTCTTTCCTGCAACAACTAATCTGCATGCAGCAATATTTAGATCTGCTATGCGTATATGATTATTTAAGTTAGACTCAAATAGAGTATCTTTGCCTACAATACCAAAGTCAACTTTACCTGACTCAATATAAATAGGAACATCACTAGCTCTTACTATTATTATCTCTAAATTTTTATAATTAGTTTCAAATATTAACTTACGAGATGTGAATGGAGATTCAAGACATTTTATGCCTGAGGCGCTTAATATTTCAAGCGCTTCTTCAAGAATTCTTCCTTTTGATATTGCTAATAATAATTTCTTCATATTTTTTTACATTGGCTCTCTACTAATATCAGCGCCAAGTTGCCTTAATTTTTCTTCTATGCAATCATATCCTCGATCAATATGATATATTCTCTCAATTTCGGTAGTTCCTTTGGCCGCTAAGCCAACTAAAATTAAACTAGCAGAAGCCCTCAAATCTGTTGCCATTACCGGAGCACCTACTAAGTTATCAACACCTGATATTATCGCACAATTCTTCTCCAACCTAATTTCTGCCCCCATTCTAGTCATTTCTTGCACATGCATAAAGCGGTTTTCAAATATATTTTCTTTTATTATGCTTGTCCCATCCGCTATTGTATTTAATGCTGTAATTTGTGCTTGCATATCTGTTGGAAATAATGGGTATGCACCTGTTTCAATATTCACAGGTTTTGGCTTTACACCTTCCATGTCCAATGTAATTGAAGTTTTGGATGATGAAATTTTTGCTCCACATTCTTTTAGTTTTTGAATTATTGTCTCTACATGCTCAGGTATTGTATTCTTAACAGTAATTTTACCACCCGTAATTGCAGCTGCTACAAGAAAAGTTCCTGTTTCAATTCTATCTGGCAAAGCGCTATAAGATATTCCTTTAAGTTCTGAGACACCTTTGATTTTGATAGTATCTGTGCCATGACCTGTTATTGACGCTCCCATTTCATTTAAAAAATTACCCAAGTCAACAACCTCAGGTTCTTTTGCAGCATTATAAATAACCGTATTTCCCTCAGCTAAAGTTGAAGCCATTAAAATATTCTCAGTGCCAGTAACTGTTGATTTTGGAAAATTGATATCCGCACCAACTAGTTTTGTTGTTGTGGCAGTTATATAGCCATTTTCTATTTTTACAGAAGCACCCATCCTAGTCAGAGCATCCAAATGCATTTCTACAGGTCTTGTACCGATAGCACAACCTCCTGGTAATGACACTTTTGCTTGTCCAAATTTTGATAATAGTGGACCTAAGACTAATATTGATGATCTCATAGTTTTAACGAGATCATATGGAGCATAAAAATTCTTAATTGTTGAGGGATCAAGCTCGATATTCATATTATCATCGAGGGTTACGCTCACTCCCATTGATCTTAATAACCTAACTGTTGTCGTTACATCATGAAGGTGTGGAATATTTTTTAATACGATACTTCCGCTGCTGGCCAGGACTGATGCGCATAACATAGGCAGAACGGCATTTTTAGCACCCGAGACTGCTACTTCACCATTCAAAGGCACCATGCCATTTATTATTAATTTATCCATATTTATCTTTTAAAAGGTTCTTTGATTAGATATTCTAAAATCTTATACAGAATAATGCCATGATTAAAAATATTTCACACATATATTTACAATACATCCTAAATTATCCTAAATATGTAATTGTATTAATGCTGCT
>JBJKYE010000036.1:0-43961 GCA_045561195.1 Gammaproteobacteria bacterium
CTAGGAATAATATAACATGAATCGCTTTTGATAAATTAATAAAAAATCTTTGCATTGAATCATTATGTATATAATCCTCCATGATTGTTTCTATTCCTAAAGAACTATGCATAAAAAGCGTAGAAGACACTACCACTATAAAAATAATACCCCAAAGAGATGTAATATCAGAAACTATAGTAGAATATGTGAGATTTGTGATATTCAAAAAATATAAAGTTATATATATAATTGCAGGCACTAGAATAATTGCGCTCAATCTTTGTAATTTCCAATGTAATATTGCCATAATTAATACGTTTTAGTTTAAATACACTATAAAAGATAATGTTGTTAATAATGATAAAGTAATAACAAGATATCCACTTAAATAGCTATCTCTAATACTCAATCCTTTCCCTATATCCCAAAAAAGATGTCTGACACCGTTCAGTAAGTGATATGTAATTACAAATATTACCCCATATAAAATAAGTTTCACTAGAAAGTGATCTAGTACTGATATAAGCACATTAAAGTACTCACTGCCTAATGCTATGACAAAAAAGAAAAAAGGTATGAGCAACAAAAGTATCGAGAGTATTACGCCAGTAAATCTATGAGATATTGACATCACCGATGTAAGCTGCGGCTTATAAATCTGCAGATGAGGTGACAGCGGTCTTTTATTAGTTAATATTTTATCCATTTAAAAATCTACACATCTACCATTTTTTTCCCAGTCACCATACCTAGTCGGGTCGGGGCCTTTTCTGCCGCCGATTTCCTTTACTTTTTTAGGGGTATTGATCTTCTTTTTAGAATTATCAGTTTTTTGATCTTTGTTCATGCAATCTCTCCAAGACGTATTATATGCAAATATAAATTAAATAAATAGCACTTTATTAGTATATACTTATTTTGATTGTACGCAGATTAGCTATAATAAATTAGTGGTAATAATAGCGCTTAAAAGGATAAATTAACTATATATCAATACTTTATATGAATTTTAAAGAATTATCAGGATATTCAATAGACAACAATACGACTTGTATCAAAGTATCTGGTGAAGACTCACAAAAGTTTTTACAAGGACAATTTAGTAATGACATAACAGAAGTTACTGATAGTGTTTACCAATATTCATCCTACTCAACTAATCAGGGTAAAGTTATCGCAATTTTTAGAATTTTGAAAAATAATCAAGGATATTTACTTTTGATAAATAAGGATGTTGCTAAATACTTTGTTGAACGTCTATCCATGTATATTCTGATGTCAAAAGTTATTATCGAAGAGCAAAAAGATTGCAAGATTTATGGAGTTCTTGGAGAATCAGCAAACAATATTCTCTTAAATAATACATTAAAGGAAAATGAGTATATTAAAGGTTCAGACAATATAATTCTAAATAATAAAAATAAATATATGCCAGCAGCTACTATCATCAAAATTAAATCTAATAATAGTGAATCTGATGAGCTTCTACAATCAGAAATAAATGTTGATTATAATGTGAATGAATTAATTGATAACTTACTACTTCTTCCAAGGATCACTATGGCAACAAAAGAAACATATATACCGCAAGTTTTAAATCTAGAAGATTTAAATGGTATAAATTATAAGAAAGGATGTTATACGGGACAAGAAATTGTAGCAAGAACACATTACTTGGGAAAAATTAAAAAAAAAATATTTTTGCTAGAACATAATGAAAAAGATATTGATACAGGTGATAAAATTCATGATGACGATGGAGAGGTGGTTGGAGAAATCTTTACTTCGTCTCAAAAAATAAATGATGTTTTTTTATCGATAGGTGTAATAAGACTTGATTCTATAGATAAGAATATTTACACAAAAGAGAAAAGTTTAAAAATTATCTAAGTTAAAGCAAGTCTTTTATAACATCTCTTTCTGAGATCAATTCTTTTTCAGTATTTTTAATGTATTTGATTGAGGTTTCTGATAAATCAACTGTTTCAATAATTTTTATTTCATCATTTACTATATTTAAAGGATATGAAAAAAATATTTGATCATCGATATCATAAGGGTTGCTAGACATAATACCCATTGATTCCCAGTCAGATGATCCATTTACCAAAGCATAGATATGATCATATATTGCAGAAGCTGCTGAAGCTGCGCTTGACTTACCACGATGCTCGATTATTTCAGCTCCTCTATTCTGTACTCTTGGTATAAATTCATCTGAAACCCATTGGTCATTCAGGGAAAGGATTTTTTCATTACTATTGTTTATTAATGCGTTATTAATGTCAGGGTATTGTGTTGCGGAATGATTACCCCACACTATTAATTGACTGATTTGCTCAACTCTACAATCTGTTTTAACTGACAAAATACTTTTTGCCCTATTCTGGTCTAATCTCATTAACGAGGAAATATTTTCTGTAGGAATATTTTTTGTATTTTCTTCTATGATTAATGCATTTGTATTTGCTGGATTACCAACAACTATTATTTTAGTAGTTGTTTTGGCATTTTCATTAATTATATTTCCCTGTGCTTTAAATATATTTGCATTATCTAACAACAAATCAGCCCGTTGCATGCCTTTAGATCTTGGTTTGGCGCCAACTAGTAGTATATAGTCTGAGTCGGCAAATGCTTCTTCGGGTTTATCAGTTATAATCACTGAATCTAATTGCCTAAAAGCACAATCTTCAATTTCCAATTTTACACCCATCAAAATAGGGAGAGCTTGCGATATATCTAATAGATTTAATTGAATTTTTGTATCTTGGTCAAATATATTCCCAGCAAGTATACGAAAGATAAGAGAATATGCAATATTCCCAGCTGCACCAGTTATAGTAATAATTTGTTTTTTCACTTTAAAAACTCCTTCGCTAATTTTAAATCGCTAGGCGAATTGATGCTAATTGAATTATTCGTTCTTACTTTTATACAATGAATTGGTATTTGATTCCAGATAAATTTTAACTGCTCTAAGCTTTCATATGACTCATATGGAGATCTTTTAAAGTTCAAATATTTTTTTAATAATGAAACCTTATAACCATAGATTCCAATATGTAAATAATGATCATTATGTATATTAAAAGGTATAGGTGATCGAGAAAAATATAATGCATTATCTTGATTATCTAGAATTACCTTTACATCATCCTTGCTATTAAAAGATTTTTTAGACTTAGACCTAGAAATCAAAGTATACATAGACATATTATTTTTAGATGAAAGTGAAGATATAATATCCTTGGCGCCTTTCAAGGGAAAGTTAAATTCATCTCCTTGTATATTTAATATATTATCAGTACCCATAAATTTTAAATCTCTACACATAGCTGCTATGCGATGAGTTCCATTTTTATATGGTTTTTTTGAAAACCATATGTTTATATTATGTTTTTCCACTAAGTTTTTGATTTTATCGTCATCTGTTGCGACAGTTATTGAGTAGTGAGGTAGTTTTTTTGCACGGAGGATAATATGTTCAATTAAACTAATGCCATTTATTTTTTGTATTAGTTTTTCTGGGAATCTCGAGGATTTTAGTCTTGCTGGTATTATTATTCTAGTTTTCATAATTTAATATAACACTTAGATCTTTATTAATTTTATTAATAAAGAGTTTGTTTGGTTCAACATAGTGATCGAGTACCCAAATGTTATTATTTTTTATTTCAATTAATTTAACATAATCTTTGTAAGTTATAAAGACTGTATGATCATCATCAAAGCATACCTCTGATCCATCATAAACATGGTGATCGTCATATTCATGAATAATATAAGTTATCATATATAAATCTAATGCCTTAGTTATAGTCTCTAAAGACGCTATTCCAGAAACTAAATGAATTGTTTGTGATGAAAAATCCTTTATATTTTTCGATTGATTAGTAACTAGGTTGATAACATTTTTATTTATAGATCTAATTGAAAATTTCTTATCGTCTGTAGAATTCGTATAAGCAACAATATCAGCGTTATTTAATCTAGACCTTGGTTCTCTCAATGGCCCAGCTGGAAGTAAAAAACTATTTCCAAACAGCTTATGATCGTTTATGAGCACTATCTCATAGTCTCTCGATAATTTATAATGCTGAAGGCCATCGTCATGTATTATGATGTCAATTGTTTTTTTATTTAACAATAGTTTCGTTGCATCTACTCTGTTGCCACAACTAACTATTTCACTTTTGGTTTGTTTCGCAATTAAGACTGCTTCATCGCCAACAAGATTAGGATTTGATTTTTCATTTACAAGAACAGGTGTTTTGAGCATAGCTTTGTAACCTGAAGATACTACCCCAACTTTTAAACCCATATCTGATAAGTATTTCGCCAACCATATTACAAGTGGCGTTTTTCCAGAGCCTCCAACTGTTATATTTCCGACTATTATTGAAGGTTTACCGGATGTATATTTATGCAAAAAATTATAATTATAAAGATATAATCTAATTTTGATTAACACATAAAAGAGCATCGAGAATGGCAGTAGAATGAAAGAGAATAAACTAAACTTAGAGTACCATATACTTTCAAAAAATTTCTCCATTATTTCTCCGACACGCTAAACTGGATCTTATGAAGTTTTGAGTATATACCATCTTTTTTGATTAAATCATTGTGGTTCCCGCGCTCTTTAATAATTCCCTGGTCTAGAACGATAATTTGATCCGCATTCTCTATAGTGGATAAACGATGTGCGATTACTATGGTTGTCCTATTCTTTTGTAATTCAATTAATGAATTTTGAATAAGCTTCTCAGACTCAGAATCTAGAGAGCTTGTAGCTTCATCTAAAAGAAGAATTGGAGCATTCTTCAGTATAGCTCTTGCAATCGCAAGTCTTTGTCTTTGCCCCCCAGAAAGTAAAACACCATTATCTCCGACAAATGTTTCAAAGCCTTTCTCGTATTCGGTTATAAAATCTAAGGCATTAGCACTCTCTGCTGCAATTTTGATTTCGTCCAAGCTTTTTGACTCCAATGAACCATAAGCAATATTATTTCTTATGGAATCATTAAATAATGTAGACTCTTGTCCAACATAACCAATCATTGATCTAAGCTCTTTTAGGGATAAAGAATTAATATTTGTATCGTCAATAGTTAAACTTCCATCACGAATATCATAAAATCTTGGCAGAAGGTTCATCAATGTTGATTTGCCACTTCCAGATTTTCCTACAATTGCACAAGTGCTGCCTCGGGGGACTGTAAAGTTAATATTTTTTAAAACATAGTTATCATTATCATAGTATGAAAAACTTATATTATTAAAGTTTAGTTTTAGAAAGTCTTGCTTAAATTTTTCTTTTTTTGTGAAATCTTTAACATCAAGTTCAGATTTAGAATCTAATAAATTAAAAATTGATTCACTTGCTGCTATACCTCTTTGTAATACGACATTGATTTCTGCCAGCCTCTTTATGGGTGCAAATATCAATATCATAGCAGTTATAAAAGACATAAATGTACCTACAGAAATAACTTCTAGATAACCATCGGAGGTAACAAAGAAAATTATTGTTGATAAAAATAAAGCAACTATAAATTGAACAAGAGGAATGCTTATTCCTTGAATTAAGGCAAGCTTTAAATGTCTATCTCTATTATTTTTGTTAACATAATTGAATGACTTTTTTTCACTATTTTCGCCACCAAAAATTTTAACAACCCTATGTCCTGCTATTAACTCCTCTACCACATTTGTAATGTAACCCATGGATTTTTGTATATGCTTGCTGGTGTCACGAAATTTCACGCTCATTAGTTTTATAAATATTGCTATGACTGGTCCAATTACAAATAAACCCACTGAGAGAACAAAGCTCTGATAAAACATCAATCCTAATAAACCAATAACGGTTAGTCCATCTCTGACTAAGACTGTTATAGCTTTTGTAGCTGCTTCAGCAACTTGTTCTGTATCATATGTTAGCTTGGATAATAACTCGCCAGATGACGCAAAGTCATAAGTTTTGGTTGGCATATGCACCAATTTCTCAAACATTTCTTGACGGATTTTTTTTATAACATTTCTTCCAACCCAAGCAATACCATATGTGGATACAAACCCCGCAATACTTCTCAAAAGAAACAAACCTATTAATACAAAAGGAAAGTAACGAATTGTATCAGGATCTTTTTCTACAAAACTGCCATCTAATAGAGGTTTTATTAATGCAGCAAACGCAGTATCAGTAATAGCAAACATAGCCATAGCCAAAATTGAGATTGTGAAAATAATTTTATGTTGGAAGGTATATCCTAGCAATCTCATATAAATACTAGAATTAGTTTTGCTATTGTTAGATTTATGCATATAGTTTATAAAATTTAAAAGATATGTAGTAGTATAAGATATTAATACATTTTCTAGTAAAAATATCTATTTATTAGTATAACTATAACACATGAGAAAGTTTTTTAAGAAATACACTCCTAATCGCGAGATGGTAAAAGAGTACAAATTCCTAAATTTTTTGGGCAATTCTCTTTTTCATGAAGATCTTTGGAGATTTAATAGGTTATCATTCTGTCGAGCAACTGTCATTGGTGTTTTTTGGGGATGGATGCCGATGTTTTTTCAAATGATACCTGCTGCGTATTGTGCTGTATTGTTTAGAGCAAATCTTCCATTATCGGTAGCTGGTGTTTGGATAAGCAATCCTATAACAATGCCTGCCATGATGTATATTGGTTATTTATTTGGAAATTTTGTGTTGGGAATAAATCCAGTTTATGAAGAATTTCAGTTATCCTCAGAATGGATATTTAGTGCATTTGGTAATATTTGGCAGCCATTATTAGTTGGAACATTAATTATCGGAATCATATCAAGCATACTAGGTTATTTTATTATGCATATGTTATGGAGATTCTATGCTTACAGTAGATTACAAAGATCAAAAAAATAAACTATAAAATTTTTCCAGATTCAATCGTATATGTTTGGTCAAACTTAGTTAATAAATCATTGTCATGTGTAACCATAATCAGTGTTGATCTATTTTCTTTGCATAGTTGAATTAATATATTGATTATGTTTGTTGTATTTCTCTTATCTAAGTTCCCTGTGGGCTCGTCAGCAAGGATTATAGATGGCTTTGTTACAAGTGCCCGAGCAATAGCGACTCTTTGAGCTTCTCCTCCTGATAAAAGGTTTGGAGTAAACGACGCCCTGTCCCTCAAACCTATGCTATCAATAAGATTATCAACTGTTTTCAATATATTTTTTTTATTAACACCTCTCATTAATAAAGGTAGCGATATATTTTCAATAACTGTTAAATCATTTATTAAATTAAAAAATTGAAATATCATTCCGATATTTTGATTCCTAAAATTACAAAGTTCGTTTTGACTCAAGTGATTTATCATTTGATCATTAATAATTATAGAACCTGATGATGCATCCTCAATACCTGATATGAGATTTAATAAAGTACTTTTGCCGCTACCTGAAGGCCCTGTAAGAGCTACAGTAGTTCCAGTTTCAATGCTTAGATTTATGCTATTGATGACATTGATCCTAGAGTCTGATTGATCAATCAAAAATGATTTAGATAAATCTTTTAATATCAACATTAGTTATTGCCTCTAAATATTTTTGCAGGTTTGATTTTTGAGGCCTTAATTGCTGGATAGATAGCAGATACAAATGTTAGAAGAAAAGTATATATAACAATGAATATTATATCATCATGATTAATCAATGAAGGTATCTTATTCAAGTGATATATTTCAGCTGGCATTAGGTTAATTTTAAAAAAAATCTCAATGGAGCTGATAATAGCGTCGATATTATTAGCTAGTAAAAATCCAAGTAATACTCCAAAAAAAATACCAATCGAACCTAAAAATAGTCCTTGTAACAGGAATATTGTTATTACGTCAAATCTAGTTGCTCCCAGTGTAACCAATATAGCAATTTCTTTTTGTTTATTTGTAATCAACATCAATAATGATGAGACAATATTGAAAGCTGCTATGGCAACTATTAACATTAAAATAATAAACATCACTCTCTTTTCATTATTAATTGCCGAAAATAATGATTCATGCGTGTAGCTCCAATCTTGAGTGTAATATCCGTCTATTTCTCTATTAAATTTATCTGTGAATAATTTAGATTTTAATGGATCAGGTAGTTTTATACGTATGGTGTTTATGTGGATATTTCTCTTATTATTTGCCTCAAGAGAAGCTAAAAAATTATCTATATTTATAAAAGCATAAACATTATTATACTCATATATACCTACATCAAATATACCTGCAACATGATAGTTCTCTTTAAATTGGATCATCTTGTTAGTTGAGCTGTGTTTAAATTGAGTAAAGAGATTTATTTCATCGCCAATATTAACATCAAGCGTATTAGATACACCTGAGCCTATTATGATAGACTGCTTAACAGTCAATAAATCGTCATATTTCCCAGTAATGATATTTTCATGTATATATCCAACATTTTTTTCAAGGACAGGATTCACTGCTCTCATCAGAGAGTGTGCTGTAGCATTTTTAGATGTTAGAAGCACTTGTTTCTCTATATATGGTGAATATCCAGAGATTTCACCATTTTCAATAAAATTATCAAAAATAGTATAATCAGAATTACTCTCATGATTGGAATAAGCTGTGACATGAGATGTAAATCCTAGAACCTTATCTTTTAACTCTCTCTCAAAACCGTTCATAACAGATATGACTGTGATTAGTATTGATATGCCAAGAATAATACCTAAGACAGATATTTTTGATATGATATTTATGAAACTCGAATTATTTTTCGACCGTAAAAACCTATATGCTAATAACAATCGCATAAAAATATTATATCATAGGGCATTGATGAACCAAGCAAATATAACAGAAGTTAGATTACTTAATGATTATGATTCAAACGGCATAGTATTAGCATGGCCTTCCTTATATCAGGATGAGCCCTACTGGTTGGGAATATTAGAGGTATATTATCAATTAATAATAGATTGTTTACAAAATAAAAAACATATTATCCTCATCACGAAAAAAAATAGAAGTATAGAAGATGATCTGAAGTGTATCAAAAGAAATATAGATTCATTTATTAAAGAAAAAGAATATTTTACATTATATGAGATAGATTATGATGATATATGGTTGAGAGACATTGGGCCAATCATGTTAAGAATAAAGCCTCATGGGTATAATTTTAATATAATGAAGTTTAATGGGTATGGAAGTAAATATATATACAACAATGACAAGTTTTTTTCTAAAGAGTTTATAGAAAAGTTTGCATCAGGAACTTTTAATATCAAAACATCTCTTAAAATATTTGAAGATCTAGTTATAGAACCTGGCAACATAGTATATGATGATGAACTTTGCATGGTAAATAAGCTGCCACTCATAAAGCATAATTCAATGACCTGGAATCAAATCAACAAGATCCTGATAAATGGTTTTCAGAATATATTAAATAAAAAATTTATTGTAATAGATGTTGGTGTATTAAGTGGTGATGATACAGATGGACATATAGATAATCTAGTAAGATTAGATCAACCAAATGTCTTATATTTTATGGCTACTGACGATAAATCACACCCTGACTATGAATTATTGAAAGACTTGAAAAGGCAAATATCGAGTAATGATTTCGGCAAAAGAAAAATTATACCAATAAATCATAATTTGACTGATATAGTTAAGAACAATGTTAATGAGATTTTACCATTTTCTTATTTAAACTATATCAGGATTGGGAAAATGATTTATATGCCTATTAATAAGTTTACAAATGAAAGAAAGAAAATTGAAATAAGGAATATTTTTAAAAATAGTGATGTGAAATTCATACTTTGCGACAGTCTTTTGAATGAGAAAGGTGGGCTTCACTGTTTTAGCATGAATATCATCAAGGATAAAAAAATATGAAAGATTTGATAGATATAGTGATCATCCAAGAGACCATGGGAGATAATTTAGAAAAAAATATAAATAAGATTTATAATAAGATTTCTCTATTAGATCCAAAAAATACAACCATAGTGACTTTGCATGAATTATGTTACTTAAAGTATATTCCCATCACTAAAGTTAAAAAAAAGAAATCATTCGCAATTAATATCAATTCAGATATTATTAAAAAGTTTTGTGATTTATCAAAAGTTAAAAAAATATATATACTGTTTCCATTTTTTGAATCTTTAAATGATAAGTTTTATAATAGCCTAATATTAATATCGCCAACTGGAAAGATTATTTCAATATATAGAAAAAGAAATATACCAAGCGAACCATGTTATGAAGAAGACTATTATTTTTCCTCATCTAAAAATCAGTTTCCCGTAATAAAGATTGGTAAGTATAATATTGGCCTGATGATTTGCTGGGATCAGTGGTATTCAGAATCATACAATAAACTTTTGAATAGCAATGTTGATTTGATTTTATGCCCTACATCTATTGGATTTGCTTATAATGGTGATAAAAAAATATCTTTACCTGATGAAAAACATAAATGGTTAAAAACAATTACTACAAATAGTTTTATGATAAATACACCAATTGTTGTAACAAATAGAATTGGGGTTGAATATGATGGAGGCAGAAAAATTAGATTTTGGGGACATAGCTTTATAACCAATGCAAATGGTGACATTGAATATAAAGCCGATAATAAGAAAGTTATGCACAAACACACAATTGACCTGTCTCACAACAAAAAGTATAGGAAATTGTGGGCTTTCAGATAAATTCCAATATTTTAATATAGCAAACAGTCCAACTAAGTTCTTGAAATAATGATAAATTATGTTCATTTAAATATTCATATACTGTAGAATTATTGTAAAGATGGCTCAAAACAGTTATCTGTTATTAATCGGAGATGGAATATGAGAATAGTAGCAGTAATTTTAGTAGGTTTTTTTAGTATGTCTAGTGTATACGCTATTGATGACGGATCAATGATTGATCCAGAATTGGGTAAAAGCAGTTACATTATATTCGCTGAAGAAGAAAAACCTCTAGAAGAAGAGCCAGATTGTGAATAAAAAAGTACAAAGGGAGACGATATGAAAATTAAATCAATATTAAGCTTTGTTTTAGTATCTATGTTTACAGTATCAACTGCATATGCAGATAAACCAGTAGCTATATCAAAAGCTGATGGTCCTAATTCATTAGAAATTGGTATTTCTGTGGATGTTGGTAGTCATAAAATCATGAGAAACCAAAACAACAAAAATACAGTGAACCCAGCGTTTGCTAAAACATCAAGACCTTGTCCGCCATTCTGTGTACAACCAATGCAGTTGAGACCAGGTATTGAAACTATAGGCGAACAAGAAATAATCCACTATGCTGTAATGCAAAGCAAAGGTCAAAGAATGCCTGATGGGTCTGAAATAATGGTGATCGACTCAAGAACACCAGATTGGACAGCTAAAGGTATGATTCCAGGAGCAGTTAATATTCCTTGGACTGATCTGAGTGAAGCAAAAGGTGCTGATCCAATATCAATTGCAGAAATAATGACAGAGCAATTCGGAGCAAAAGAACAAAATGGGCTATTCTATTTTGATGATGCGAAAACACTTGTTATGTATTGCAACGGTATGTGGTGTGGTCAATCACCAAATAATATAAAAAGCTTACTCAAGTATGGCTATCCTGCGGACAAAATTAAATGGTTCCGTGGTGGGATGCAAACTTGGGAAATCCTAGGTTTTAATACAGTAAAATAAACGACAGTTTATAAACTAAAAGCAGTACATAATATGTGCTGCTTTTTTTTATTATGAAAAATATATCTAATGACAAAAAAGATTTTAAACTTGGTGGTCTATATGGATCGTCTAGCACATATATAGTAGATAAACTTACTCATGATTTTGATAATGTAATAGTACTACTTAACAACAACGATGAGGCTATAAATTTCAAAGATGAACTATCTTTATTTGTAAGAGATCAAAATAAAGTATTATTATACTTAGATAATGAGTGTTTTCCATATGAAAATCTTATTATAGATAGTGAGGTTAATTCTGAGAGAATAAAAACATATCGAAAATTATTTGAATCAAAAAAGAATATAATTATATCTACATTTTCAGCTATAACAAAAAGAATTATACCAATAGAGTATATAAAAGATAACTATAGAGTTATAGACTCGAATAGTTGTTACAATGATATTATTAATATTCTTAAACTCATGAAATATGAACGGACTGATAGGATATTAAATAAAGGCGAATATACGATCAAAGGATCTATAATAGACATATTTTCAGTCATAGAAGATCATCCTATTAGATTATCATTTGATGGTGACCAAACAGACTTTATTAAGATTTTTGATATCGAAACACAAAAAACAATTCGAGAAATTAATGAGTTTTCCTTGAGTTCTGTTAATGAGATCGTGCTTGATGAGCATGCTATACAAATATATAAAAAGTCTTGTAGCAAAATATTTGATGAAGAATATATCTCAGATGTTGAATATGAAAAGATCAGCCAAGGCTTAATTACAACATCCATGCATAATATCATGCCTTTGTTTTATAAAAAATTATCACATTTTTTTGATTTATTACCTAAAACTATAAACGCTGTACTTTCTGTTAAAAATATTGAGGACGAGATTAACTTAATTAACGAAAGATATGTTGAATATTATTCTAAGTATCAAGAAGAAAAGTATTTGTTAGAACCAAAAAAATTAATAATAAGTACTAATGAATATCTTGAATATAAACAAAGTTTTAAAAATATTAAATTATCTTTCTATAAAATTGAAGAGGATAACTCATCATTAAATTTACCTATAAAGAAACTCCCCTCTTTAATTGTCAATAACACATATAAAGATCCATATAAATCATTAATGGACTATATTAATAACACCTCAACAAAAATTATATTTTGTATAGATAGAAATAGTTTAAGAATCGAGCTATCACAAATGCTTGACAGAATAAATGCTGAATATATAGTCATAGAAAACTTATCTGATATTAGAAAAGTTAAATCAAAAATTATAATCTGCAAGAAATCTCTCAATGAGGGATTCATTGACTTTTCAGAAAAAATATCTTTTATAAGTGCAAAAGATATTTATGGAAAAAGATCAATAAGATCGCTAACAAAAAAAAGAAATAAGTTGGCTGATAACTATATAAACGATATATCGTCAATTGAAATAGACTCTCCTGTTGTTCATGATGAATATGGTGTTGGGAGATATAAAGGATTGATTAATATGGATATCGAGGGCATTCAAACTGAACTTATTAAACTTGAATATGCAAATGAAGATATTCTATATATACCAGTAACATCAATTAATTTAATAAAAAAATATTCAGGTCATACTGGTTTAAACATACCTTTGCATAATCTTGGAAATGATTACTGGACTAAGATAAAAAATAAAGCTCGTAAAAAAGTAAATGATATTGCAGTGGAGCTATTAGAGATCGAATCAAAGAGGCTTACAGCGCAGGGGTTTATATTCATTAATAAAGAGGAAGAATATAATAAATTTAAAGATGACTTTCCATATCTTGAAACTACTGATCAAAATAATGCTATAAACGAAGTTTTAAATGATATGCAGACTAGTAAATTAATGGATAGATTAGTATGTGGTGATGTTGGCTTTGGCAAAACTGAAGTAATCATGAGGGCGGCATTTCTAGCAGCTATTAACAACTCACAAACAATGATCTTAGCACCAACAACTATTCTAGTAGAACAGCATTTTAAATCTTTTATAAAAAGATTTTCGCATACAGCAATAAATATTGGAAAGTTATCCAGACTACAAACTGCAAAAGAGAGAAGTACAACTAAAAAAGATATCGCAAATGGAAAAATAGATATTGTTATAGGGACTCATTCATTATTATCCAAAGAAATTGTTTTCATGAACCTAAAGTTATTAATAATTGATGAAGAGCATAAATTTGGTGTTACAGCTAAAGAAAAAATAAAAAAAATCAAAAGCAATATAGATGTTTTAACACTAACAGCGACCCCAATTCCTAGAACACTTAATTCTGCATTATCACAAATTAAAGATCTAAGTATAATAGAAACACCACCTCAGAATAGAAAATCAATTGTTACAAGAATCATTAATTGGGATAAAGATGTTATATCTGAAGCAATAATGCGTGAGATTAATAGAGGTGGCCAAGTTTATTATGTGCATAATAAAATTGACACAATGGCAAATGAGGCTGAAAGGATTTTAGGCATATATCCTAATATAAATATTGGTATTATACATGGGCAACTTGAACCAAAAGCAATCGAAGAGGAGATGAATAAGTTTCTTAATAAAGAATATGACCTAATAATATGCACGAGTATCATTGAGAGCGGGCTTGACATACAAAACGTCAATACAATCATCATTAATAATTGTAATAATTTTGGGCTTTCACAATTACATCAGATTAGAGGTAGAGTTGGCAGAACAAACAGACAAGCTTACGCATATCTCATAAAAACAGAGAGATCTATTTTAACCAAAGATGCAGAAAAAAGGCTCCAAGCAATTGATTCAGTTGATAGCCTAGGAGGTGGTCTTGAGTTAGCAACTCATGATCTAGAAATACGTGGTGCTGGAGAAATACTTGGCGAGGAACAAAGCGGACAAATATATGAAATTGGATATGCTATGTTTACAGATATGTTAAATAGAAGTGTAGAGATACTAAAAACTGGATCTAGTCCTGATAATGAGGTAACAATAGAGATTGAAGCAGATACATCCTATTTAATTACACAAGATTACATAAATGATATTGTAACAAGGCTCAAGTATTACAAAAAAATTTCGACATCAACAACAATAGAAGATAATCTATTAATTAAAGATGAAATTATAGACATATATGGGCCAATGCCAGAATTTGTAGAAAATCTATTTTATATATCTGATCTTAAGCTTTCTTTACAAGGCAAGAATATCAAATATATAAAAATAATTGGTCAAACTGTTAGAGTCAGCTTTATTGATCAAAATTTAATTAACATTGATAAAATTATTAATGTAAAGAAGGATCTTGAATTAAAATTATTGAAGAATAATATGATACAACTAAAAATAGTCAAAGATAATTTCAAGGATATGTGTGCTGATATATCTAATTTTATTGATACAATATGCTAATTTTGAGTCCAATCAATAGTTGTGGTTGGAAAAGCAATAGCAGCATTGTTCTCTGAGATAATTTTTGAAGTCTGATAAAGAACATCTTCTTTAATTTCCAAGAATTCTCTCCAGTCTTTTGTATTTGTAAAAGCATATATGAAAAAATCACATGATGATGCGGAGAAGCTTTTAAAGTAGACTACCGGTTTATTAGAGTGATCGATATTATTATTTTGATCTAGATATGCTCTTACTTTAGTCACAATTTCAGGAATTTTATCAAGATCTTCGTAGCGAAGACCAATAACCTCATTTATTCGTCTATTTGTCATTCTTGTAGCATTCTCTACGATGATATTCGAAAACGCAGAGTTAGGTATATACAAAACATTTTTAGAAAATGTTCGGACAACTGTTAATCTCCACCCTATACTCTCGACTATTCCCTCAATATTACGATCAGGTGATTTGATGAATTCACCTACTTTGAATGGACGGTCGAAATAAATCATGAGTCCTCCAAAAAAATTAGACAACAAATCTTTCGCTGCAAGACCTACTACTAAACCGCCAACACCACCAAAAGCTAGGAGCCCAGAAATACTTAATCCAAATTCCTGCATCAATGTTAACAATGAAATAAGAATTACAATGATCTTAAATATTCTAATAGTTATTTCATAAGTTTGTTCAACGACAACAGGATCGTCACCTGATTTAAGGCCTTTGAGAAAAGACTTGGTATTATAATAATTATCTAAAACCTTAATTAAGGTCCACGCAATGATTATTATGGTTAAAACATAAAGAATCTTTGACTTATTAAAATCTTCAAATAATTGATATGTAACATTTAATGTTTCAGTGATAAATACCAATGAAGCTAGAACTATTAAAAAAGTAAGTGGTTTTTGTAAGGATTTTAGAAGGATATCATCAAACTCTGTGGCTGTTTTTTTTGAAATACCAGTAAAGAGTAATATAATTTTATTTTTGATAAATAAAAGGGCTAATGTTATTAAAACAATTAAAGTTAACTGGATAGACAAATCAGTTTTAAAAATTATAGCCATTATATCCATCATAAACTCAAACACCTTTTTTTAACTTGTTAACAAATTCATCAGTTATTACTTTTAGGTAATGTTATATCTAACATTTTATCATGAATTTTTTCATAGTGCTCAATGATATTTTTAGTTAGGTATTTCTCTTTAAAATATTTATAGGAAAGCTTATCATCGATAATCTTAGGATCCTGCATAGTTGTTGCAATTACTAATCTGCAACCTGCTTTTAATGCAAGTAAAAGCCTATCTTCACATGATATATCTTCATCATTTTTTGAAACAGCAGAAAACATTTCAATATCATCACTTATAAATAATGGTAATTTATTAAAGATAGAAGCAGATAGATTTGATAGCCACTCTCTTGAATAAGTTGTTATGTAGTCATCTATATTAGGATATGTTATGTGATTTGTCATAATCGGTAGGTTATATTTAGAAAATCTATTATGTAATTCTTTGAAGGGTAAGATATCAGTTCTAGAAAGAGTGTCGAGGTCAATTTTAGACACACAATTTTCTATATGACTATCTGTGTCAACTCTACCATGACCAGGAAAATGTTTCAAAACTGGCAGAATACCACCATCCAAAGATCCTTTGATATAACTTTCAGCCAATTGGATTATCATATCTGGATTATCGCCAAATGTTCTATCCTTCAAAAGATTATTTTCTTTATTATGATTAATATCTATTACAGGCGAATAATTTATATCAATATTCATTGCAGAAAGCTCGCTAGCTCCAATAAACCCCGCATCATAAGAAGCCGCTAATTTTTCGTTAATATCATCAATATTTGAAATTGACTCTAGGCTAGGAAGATGAGTAAAACCATCTAATAATCTTTGCACTCTTCCCCCTTCATGATCTATTGAGACTAAAACATTATCTTTTACATCCTTAATATCAAGAATTAGTTCTTTTAATTGATTACGTGAAACAAAATTATGACTAAATAATATTATACCGCCTATTAGTTGTTCCTTTATGAGATTTTTTTCATTGTTAGATAAGCTTGTTCCATCTAAATTAATTATTAATGGTCCGATAATATTCTGATTCATGTTAATAAAAATACCTCAATTAGATAGTAGATAGAGAAGCTATGCAGTAACAAGTCACTCCTTCGCCTCTCCCAATGTAGCCCAAGGATTCTGATGTAGTTGCTTTAATATTTATCATGCCGTCATCTACATATTTGTCAGAACTTATCTTATTGAATATGTCACATATATTCATTTTCATTTGATTCTTGTAGTTTGATATTTTTGGTTTTTCTAACAACAAAGCTATATCAAGGTTATTCAATACAAAACCTGCATCTAAAGCTTTCTTGACTGACAATTCTACGATGATTCTGCTATCTAGATCTTTGTTAGCTGAATCAGAATCAGGAAAATAATCTCCTATATCACCTGCTCCAACGGCTCCTAATATAGCATCAGCGATGGAGTGATATATAATATCGCCATCTGAGTGTGCTTTAATTGAAATAGTTGAAGGAATATCAATTCCTGATAATCTAATTGAATTACCAGAAATTAACTGATGTGTGTCTATTCCTAATCCTACTCTCATTTGTTATTCATTAATAATTTTATAACCTTAAGATCATCTTGGTATGTTAATTTGATATTTCCAACAGATGCTTTTATAATCTTTACGTTGTAATTTGATAAAGACATTGCTTCAATTTCATCATCTACCTGTATCTTCTTATTAATGATATCACTATATGCCATAAATAATTTAGAAAAATTAAATAATTGTGGTGTGAAAGACATATACAGGTTATCGCGTTTTATATTACTTACTACAATCGACTTTTTATTGATTTTTTTAAGAGCATTAGTCAAAGGATATCCCAAAGACAAACCCGTCCTTATAGATTTAGAATGATCTAATAATCTATTGATGTCTTTTGTATCTACACAAGGACGAGCAGCATCATGAATTATAATATTTTTAGATTGTATATTGGATTTTAATGCAAATTTCAATGCATTAAATACTGATTTAGTTCTTGTGTTTCCTCCTTTTACTAAAAATATGTTTGAATATTTTGATGGAGCTTTATATGAACTATTTTTATCAATTACAACAAAAAAGTTTTTTATTTTTTTTGTTTCTGAGATTTTCTCTATTGCAATATTAATTAGATTTTTCGAGTTTATTTTTAGATATTGTTTTGGTTTTGAGGAATTATACCTATGACTTTTGCCTGCAGCCAAGATAACTGCATCATATATTTTATTTTTCATCTTTTATTATTTGAAAGAACATTTCATCTTCTTTAATATATCCATAGTTTTCTCTAGCATAACCCTCTAAAAAAGACTTACTATTATAAATCTTTTCTATTTCTAAATTGAGCCTATTGTTAGACTGCGTTAATAAGATAACTTGGTTATCGTATGAATTATATGTTTTTTTTAAATCGTAGTAAGTAAATATACTATTGCTACTAAAAAACAAAGAGTGTTGTAAACTCAGAAATAAAATTAAACACACTAGATGGAATATTTTCATGTTAACCACTTCTTAAATACATTGTTTTTATTAAAGAAAGACTTGCCTATCTGTTCTTCAATCCTGAGTAATTGATTATATTTAGCTATTCTATCTGAGCGAGAAAGAGACCCGGTTTTTATTTGACCCGAAGAAGTTCCAACGCTCATGTCTGCGATTGTCACATCTTCTGTTTCACCACTTCTATGAGATATTATATAATTATAGTTGTGTTTCTTAGCTAAATTTATCGTATCCAATGTCTCTGAAATGGTTCCTATTTGATTAAATTTAATCAAAATTGCATTAGCAACTTTTTTATCTATACCTGTTTTAAAGATCTTTTGGTTTGTGACGAAAACATCATCACCAACAAGTTGAATTTTTTTATCAAGTTTATTGGTAAGAATTTCCCAACCATCCCAATCATTCTCAGACATACCATCCTCTACAGATATAATTGGGTAATCGTTGCATAATGACTCCAAATAAGCACAAAACCCTTTGCTCTCATATGAATTGCCATCAGACATCATATAGCTGCCATCTTTATAAAATTCCGAACTGGCAACATCTAAACCAAGATATACCTCTTCGCCAGACTTATAACCTGCCTTTTCGATAGAATCCAATATCACTTCCAAAGCTTCGCTATTAGATGAGATATTTGGGGCAAAGCCGCCTTCATCGCCAACTGACGTAGCTAGAGATTTTTTATTGAGGGTATTTTTTAGGGTATGAAATATTTCCACTCCTGCTCGTAAGCTATCAGAAAAAGAATCAAAACCTATTGGTAGGATCATAAATTCCTGAAAATCTAAGTCATTGTTAGCATGCGCTCCACCATTAATTATATTCATCATTGGAACAGGTAAAGAAAGACCAGCTTCTTCGCCAAAAGTCTTGTATAAAGGTATATTTAAGGCTTTTGCCTTAGCATGAGCAAAAGCTAATGATACAGCTAGAATCGCATTTGCGCCCAAATTCTTCTTATTTTCAGTTCCATCAAGATTTATTAATAATTCATCTAATGTGTGTTGTTCAAATGATTGATTTATAATGGAACTTTTTATAGTTGAGTTTATATTGTTGACAGCACCATACACAGATTTACCCATATAAATAGCTTTGTCGCCATCTCTTAATTCTAAAGCTTCCAAAATACCCGTTGAAGCTCCAGATGGCGAAATACCTCTGCCAATTATATCGTTGCTAAGAACCATATCTACCTCTACCGTCGGGTTACCCCTAGAGTCAAGAATTTGTCTTGCATTTACATCAACTATTTTATTCAAATTTACACTCCATGTTAATCTTTTACTACCTTGTTTATTTTAATAATACTATCCAATAAGTCTTTCATATTATTGATGTTTAGTGAGTTTTTGCCATCACTCAGAGCCTTTTCTGGTTCAGGATGAGTTTCAATAAAAATTCCATCTATACCAACTGCTGTTGCAGCTCTTGCTAAGACTGGTATAAATTCACTTTCACCGCCTGACTGGTCGTTTAACGCCCCAGGTTGTTGGACTGAGTGCGATGCATCAAAAATAACTGGACAACCAGTTTCCTTGAGAATCTCAAGCGACCTCATATCTGAAACCAAATTATTATACCCAAAAGAGACTCCTCTTTCACATACATATATATCTTTATTGCCAGTAGATTTAGCTTTTATTACAACGTTTATCATCTCTTTGGGTGATAAAAATTGACCTTTTTTAATATTAACTGGCTTCATGGTAGCGGCAACTTTGGTTATAAAATTTGTCTGCCTACATAAGAAAGCAGGAGTTTGGAGAATATCTACAACATCAGCCACCTCGTCAATTGGAGTGTCCTCATGTACATCTGTTAAAACTGGGATATCAAAAGTCTTTCTGACTTTTTCTAGTATTTTTAAACCTTTTTCAATGCCAACCCCCCTATCAGATTCAATCGATGATCTATTAGCCTTATCAAAAGATGCCTTGAAAACATAAGAAATCGGCAAGTCTTTAGTAATTTCACAGATATACTCTGCTATTGATAAAGTCATTTTTTCTGACTCAATAGCACAAGGACCAGAAATTAAGGTCAAATTTTTACTATTTCCAATATCCAAGGACATTTTTATTTCTTCCTCTTAGACGCTGCGTTAACAAATCCATTGAATAGTGGATGTCCTTTTATTGGCGATGATGTGAACTCTGGATGAAACTGACAACCTACATACCAGGCATGGTTCTTTAATTCGATCATTTCCATTAAATTTCCTTTTTTTGACTTACCGCTGAATGCTAAACCATTTTTCTCAAAATCTCCAACAAGATTTCCGTTTACCTCGTACCTATGTCTATGTCTTTCTGCAATCTTTAGTTTAGAATACATTTTATATGCCAAGGAATCTTTATTAATAATACATTCTTGAGAGCCCAAACGCATAGTGCCCCCCATTTTACTCTTATCAGCTAAGATCCTCTTGCCAGACTTTTCTCTCCACTCTTCGACAAGAGCCACGACTGGATATTTAGTGTTTTTATTAAACTCTGTACTATTGGCTTTATTTAGCTTCATTACATTTCTTGCAAACTCTATCACAGAAATTTGCATTCCAAGACATATTCCAAAATATGGGATGTCATTAACTCTAGCAAACTCAGCGGCTAAAATTTTTCCCTCTATTCCTCTGTCACCAAATCCTCCTGGGACAAGTATTCCGTCCATTTTAGACAACTGTTTAATATTACGTTTATTGAGCTTTTCAGAGTCTAAATATACTATATCTACTATTCTATTATTAATGACACCTGCATGATACAAAGCTTCATTTAATGATTTATACGAGTCTACCAGATCAACATATTTTCCAATCATGGCTATTTTGATCTTATTTTTACATTTTTCAACTTTTTTCTTATAGTCTTTCCAAGGCTTAAGATTAAGCTTCTTATCTTTTATCTTAAAGCTTTTCATCATAAATTTATCTATACCCTGCTCGCTAAACATTATTGGGATATCATAGATTGATTTTGCATCAACAGCTGAAAATACCGCTTCACTAGAAACATTAGTGAATAATGCGATTTTCTTTTTAAGTGACTGATTAATAGCATTTTTTCCCCTACATAAAAGGATATCTGGCTGAATTCCAATTGATCTTAACTCTTTAACAGAATGCTGAGTGGGTTTCGTTTTAATTTCATTAGTAACATCAATATATGGTAACAACGTAAGATGTATAAACATTGATTTACTTTTACCTAAATCTAAACTGAATTGTCTGATTGATTCAAGAAAAGGTAGGGACTCTATATCACCAACCGTACCCCCAACCTCAACAAAAGCAATATCTGCCTTTTTTGCACCTTTAATAACTAGATCCTTTATTTCATCTGTAATGTGAGGAATCACTTGCACAGTACTACCAAGATAACTTCCTTTCCTCTCTTTATTGATTACGTTAGAATAAACTCTTCCCGATGTGACATTACTGTCTTGTGACATTTGGATACCAACAAACCTTTCATAATGACCTAAATCTAAATCTGTTTCTGCTCCATCCTCCGTAACGAATACTTCTCCATGTTGTATAGGACTCATTGTTCCAGGATCAAGATTGATATAAGGGTCTAGTTTTTGAAGTGAGACTTTAAAACCTCTTAGTTTGAATAAAGAAGCAAGGGAGGCAGCTGCAATTCCCTTTCCAAGAGATGAAACAACCCCGCCAGTGATAAATACATATCTTGTCATATATTACTTAGGAAAAGTATAGACGAAATCATTGAAAAAATATATAAATTAGACACTAATATTGAGTATATTAGCTTTTAGTAATAGAAATCTCTAGAATATCCCTTTTCTTGGTTACTTTTATTTTATTGAGAGAAAATAACGGATTCGAATCGTTATTAGTTTCTAGTATTTTTAGGATTTCCAAGATTTGTTTTAAGTTTAAGCTTATACTACTTTGCATGAATACCCATTCATGGATAATCATAATTTTATTATAGGTTTCTTCTTCATTTAATTTAGAGACTGACAGCTGATTATTATCATTTAAGTACAATGCACATAGAATCTTGCGTACACTTTCAGTGATAAAATGGGATTGTATATTCTGAATGTTTATATTGTTAATAATATTTTTATTAAATGAAGGCCATCTTGTTTTTAGCATTGGAGCTATTTTAGTACGAATGAAATTTCTATCGAAATGTATATTATTATTAGATAAATCTTGAACGAAAGAAATTTTGTTCTCCGAGCAGTACTCATCTATTCTTGATTTTGATACATGTAGAAATGGCCTAAATATCATTTTTTCATCATACCAAGATAGCATCTTCATTGAAGAGAGGCCTCGTGCTCCAGAGCCACGTATAAGCCTTAGTAAAAAAGTTTCAACCTGATCTTCTTCATGATGTCCTGTAAAAATCACTTCATCGTTCTGGCAACTTTTTACAAGAGCTTCATATCTTTTCAAACGACATCTTTCCTCAATATTTGATGAAGAATCAATATGTATCATAATAGTCTCATGAGGTATATTGAGCTCTTCAGTAATGACCTTACAGTGCTGTTCAAAATTTATCGCATCAGATGATAGACCATGATTAACGTGTATCGTTCTTAAAGATATAGATTTGTCCTGACTAACTTTATGTAGACAATCTAATAGAACCGATGAATCCTGACCACCACTATAGGCTAATAAAATTTTTTTTACAGGGAGCTTAGAGAGTTGATTGCGACAAAATGAAATTAGATCAGACTGTTTCAAATTTTCCATATGACTCAAGTTTCTGTTTTCGTTTAAGTAACAATTCTTCAATATCCATACTCGCTAATTCAGCTAACATAGAAAGCAGATTCATTTTTAATGATGAGGTCATTGCGCCATAATCTCTATGGGCGCCACCAGATGGCTCAGGAATAATAGTGTCTATAAGTTTAAACTCTAATAATTTGGACGCTGTTATGCAAAGCGCGTCTGCGGCCAATTCTGCTTTTTTTGCATCTTTCCAAAGTATTGATGCACAACCTTCAGGACTGATGACAGAATAAATGCTGTTCTGTAACATCCCAAGTTTATCACATACACCTATCGCTAGCGCACCGCCAGATCCTCCTTCCCCAATAATGACTGATATGATTGGGACTTTAAGGTTAGACATTACATAAAGATTCTCAGCAATAGCCTGACTTTGATTTCTAGACTCAGCATCTATACCAGGGTAGGCGCCCGGTGTATCAATAAATGTAATAATAGGTAAATTAAATTTTTCAGCAAGTTTCATAATCCTGAGTGCTTTTCTATAACCTTCAGGTTTTGGCATACCAAAGTTTCTCTTTACCTTTTCTTTTGCATCACGGCCTTTTTGATGACCAATAAACATAAAATCAAATTCATCAATTTTTGCTATACCGGATATTATAGCCGGGTCATCTCCAAACATTCTATCTCCATGAAGTTCCTCAAAAGATGTAAATAAACTAGGGATATAGTCTAGTGTATATGGTCTCAATGGATGTCTAGCTAACTGAGATATCTGCCAGTCAGACAAACTATTAAATATTTTTTTTGTCTGATCAATATAATCTTTCTCAAGTTTGATAACCGCAGCCTCACTTTTAGCTGTTCTCTCAGGATCATTTTTTAATTGCTTAATTTTAGCTTCAATTTCAAGCAATGGTTGTTCAAAATCTAAATAATTAGGATTATATTCTTTCATTTTTGTAATATTTTATGAGAATCAATATAACATAACTACTGGTATTTAACGATAATATTTTCCTTTCCCAGTAGATCTGATAAGTTATTTATTAGCATTGACGAGGGATTAATGAACCATTCCTGATCTAAATTAAGTGGAACGATATGCTTTTGACTCAGACATTTGATGGTCAAAGGGCATTTGCCATTTTTATGAGGCTCAAGGAGATTAACTACTTCAGCCAGTGTCTTGTCATTGATAAATTCTGAGGATAAAAATATTTCAACTTCTTTTGAATATTGTTGTCGAGCAGAATCTAGGTCAATTATCTTGTTTGCTTTCATGCTCAAATCACCATTATATTCATCCATTGAAATTACTCCAGAAATAAACAGAATTTCATTTTCTTTTATTAAGCTCTGATATTTTTCGTAAATATCTGGATATACAATAATTTCTAATCTATGTGAAGAGTCATCAATAGTTAGTATATTTATAAATCTATCTTGTCCCATTCTTTGTATGCGACTATTTATTATTACACCACAAACTGTTGCGAGTTCAGTAAAATCATCATTAGAGTTTTTATAAAGTCTCTTGAAATATGAATTAATATTTTTAATAGACATTGATTCAATTTCGTCATGATATTCATTAACAGGATGTCCAGTCAGATAAAAACCTAGAACTTTTTTTTCTAAATTGAATGATTTTAATCTATCTCCAACAGTTTCTCTCTTAACTTGTATATGATCATTTATCTTTTTAGTAGAAAATGATTCTGATTTATTTTCGAATAACTCATGTTGTCCCATATTCTTTGTATTTTGTTTTTGTTGACCATACTTAATAGCATCATCTAAATTGTTTTTAAGAGATAACCTGCTTTCATCAAAACAATCAAAAGAACCAGAATATATTAAAGAATCTAGAGTACCAATATTAATTGTAGTTAATGAAACTCTCTCACAAAAATCAAATATATTTTTAAAATATCCATTTTTTTCACGCTCATTTATTATATGAATCACAGCATTGTAACCAACCCCCTTGATTGCTCCAAGACCAAACAATATCGATTTGTTATTAAGTGATAAAAAATTAAAATCAGATGTATTAATGTTTGGCTGAATGATTGAAAGACCCATTTCTATGCTAGCATCAACTAATGAAATTACCTTATCGGTGTTGTCCATATCAGATGATAAAGCTGCTGACAGGAATTCGGAAGTATAGTATGTCTTTAAAAAAGCCGTTTGATATGAAATGAAAGCATAAGCAACTGAATGAGATTTATTAAACCCATAACCAGCAAACTTTTCCATTTTAGAAAAGATCGAATTAGCTATATTTACGGATATATTTTTATTTTTAGCTCCCTCGATAAATTGAATTCTATGCTTTTCCATTTCATCTTTTTTCTTCTTACCCATGGCTCTTCGTAATAAATCAGCTTCTCCCAATGAATATCCTCCAAGAGATCGGGATATTTCCATAACTTGCTCCTGATATAAGATCAAACCATATGTCTCAGATAATACAGGCTCTAATAATGGATGTTCATAGTCAATTTTTTTTCCATGTTTGTTGCTAATGAAATCATCAACCATATTAGTTCCAAGCGGCCCTGGTCTATATAAAGCTACCAAGGCAACAATGTCATCAAAACAATCAGGCTTTAATCTTTCCATGTACCTTTTCATGCCTGATGATTCTAATTGGAATACACCAGTCGTAAGCTTATTTTGAAGTAATTCGAAAACTTTCTCATCAGGAGTTGTTATGTCTTCATGAGATATCTCTATATCACCATGTTGACTCTTAATGGTTCTAATAGCTCTATCTATAATACTTAGCGTTCTTAAGCCTAGAATATCAAACTTAACTAACCCTAGCTTTTCGATATCATCTTTATCGTACTGAGTAACTATCTCATCGCTTTCTTCAACTCTATATAAAGGTATAAAGTCATCAATTTGATTAGGTGCAACCACAATACCAGCTGCATGTTTTCCAACATTTCTAGGGAGTCCTTCTAATTTTTTTGATGTATCAATTAAATTCTTGATTTCATCATTTGAGTCATATTGTTTTTTAAGTTCTTTGTTTTGTTTAAGCGCATCATCAATGGTTATACCTACACTGAAAGGTATCATCTTTGCAATTTTATCAACAAATGTATAACCCATTCCCAAAACTCTTCCAACGTCCCTTATAACAGCCCTAGCAGCTAGTGATCCATATGTAATAATCTGCGATACTTTATTTTCTCCATATAATTCTGTTATATGATCAATAATTTTTTGTCTATTAATCATACAAAAATCAATATCAAAATCAGGCATAGATATACGTTCAGGATTTAGAAACCTCTCAAATAAGAGGTTATGCTTTATAGGATCTATAGAGGTTATATCAAGGGCATAGGCTACCAAAGAGCCAGCGCCTGATCCTCTTCCTGGGCCTACAGGTATTGATTGTTTTTTTGCCCAATCTATAAACTCATGTACAATTAGAAAATAACTAACAAAACCCATCTTCCTTATTACATCAGTCTCAAGCTTTAATCGCTGGAAGTATATATCTGTTTCTGTAATATTATTTTTTTGAATGATGCTATCAAGACCTAACCTTACTTTCTCATCAAAATATACATCAATGTCACTGTTATCAGGTGTGCTAAATTTTGGCAGATGGTAAGTATCAGAAGATATATGAATATTACATCTTTTAATAATTTCTGAAATATTTTGTATCGCATCAGGCAAATCTTCAAAAATAGATATCATTTCTTTTTCTGATTTAAAGAATTGATTATCTGTAAATTCAGTTTGATTAGCCCTATCGTCAATTTTGATCTTTTTATTAATACATACCCTAACTTCATGAGCATCAAAATCTTGCTTTTCTAAAAATAAAACATTATTTGTGGCAACAAGCGGGAGGTTTAAATCTTCTGCAAGATTTATAATCTTGTTATTATATATCTTCTCATTATTAGCATTTATACGATCAATTTGAAGGTATAGTCTATCTGGAAAAATATCTTTTAATGATTTCAAAAGTAAATGTTTGTCTTGCAAATTATCAACCAATAAGTTTTCTCCCAAGAGTCCCTTTCTTCCTCCTGTAAGAAGTATTATTCCTTTATTATACTTTTCTAGTTGAGTTTTTATGACAGCAGGGTTTTCGTTTGCTTTTTTTCCTACATGTATTTCAGAGAGTAGTTTTATCAGATTTTTATAACCTGAGTAATTTTGACATAAAGCAATAATCGCTCCCTCTGCCTTATTTGAGACACTACTTTTTAATGGTATTTCACATCCGATAATAGGTTTAATTTTATTATCAATACATTTCTGATAAAACTTAATGGCTGCAAACATATTAAGTCTATCAGTAATAGCTAATGACTTGAGTTTATTTTTTTTCGCCGCCTTAATTAATCTATCAATATTAATTGTACTATCACTTAGTGAATATGATGAATGGAGATGTAATTGTGTATATATTTTTTTCATTTATTTACTCAACGGTGCAAAGCTAAATCTATGATAAATTGATGGTCCAAAATTAGCAATTGCCGTCTTATGTTCAATAGTTCCATATCCTTTATGATTTTTAAAGCCATAAACTGAGAGTATTCTGTCTAAAACCATCATTTCGTTGTCTCTTATAACTTTTGCCATAATTGATGCGGCTGAGATTTCGGGTCTTAATTCATCGCCCTTGACTATACATTCACAATTTATATCTACATCTGGTGCAAATTTACCATCAATAAATGTCAATTCCGGAAGTAAATTTAAATTAGTAATAGCCTGTTTCATTGAGAATAACGTCGCATTGTGTATATTTATTCTATCAATCATATGATTGTCGCATACTCCTACACCTATTGACCTTGTATGTTTAAGTATATACCTTGAAAGCTCAGTTCTACGTTTTGGATTAAGCTTCTTAGAGTCCATCATTAATGTTTTATCAATTGTTCTATCTAGAATAATAGCAACAGACACTACAGGTCCAGCCAAACATCCTCTACCAACTTCATCAACACCAGCAAAAATTTGACTTGTCATAACTAGTTCACTATATATAATTGAGATATTATAAATATAACAAAAAATATAAATTAATACTTCATATGAAAAGAAATAAAATTAATATTGCCGTAATTGGCGTTGGCTATCTAGGCAAATTTCATCTAGAAAAGTTTCTATCTCACAAAAATTGTATAACTAAATGGATTGTAGATAGTAACCTCAAAAATGAGAACCTCGATATTATTGAGAATATAGCAATAACTGATGATTATAAAGATATACTGAATGAAATTGATGCGGTTTCGATAGTAACTCCCACAGTATCTCATTATGAAATAGCTAAATATTTTTTATCTAATAAGAAACATGTGCTTATTGAGAAGCCTATGACTCAGACAGTTTCACAAGCTGAGAAATTACTATTACTTGCTAAAAAGAACAAAGTTATACTTCAAGCAGGACATCTTGAAAGGTTTAATCCAGTGATGAAAAAGCTTAGTCAAGATGTTAAAAACCCAGTTTTTATCGAAGTGCACAGATTAGCTAAATTTAATCCAAGATCAACAGATGTAAATGTAATATTTGATCTGATGATACATGATATTGATATAGTGACAAGTTTAATAAAGAATAAGATAAAAAAGATCTCTGCTTTTGGTAAAAAAATAATAACTAATAGCACAGATATTGCTAACGTTAGAATTGAGTTCGTAGGTGGTGCGGTTGCCAACCTAACTGCAAGTAGAATTAGTCAGAAAAACGAGAGGAAAGTCAGAATATTTCAGAGAGATAAATACTATTCTGTAGATTTTATGAATTCTAGTATAAAAAGATATAATAAGACTCTCAAGTCAAAAAATGGCTTATTCAATTTTAAAGAGTTTACTTATGAAAAAGCAGATTCCTTGAAAGATGAAATTAATAACTTCATACTGTCATGTATTGGCAAAGATAAACCCTTGGTTGATGGAGAACAGGGATTAAATGCTGTTAAAACAGCTACTATAATTTCAAAATTATTATGACTAAAATTAAAATATTTGACTTAAAAGAACAATATAAAACCATTGCCAAAGAAATCAATAAAAATGTGGCAAATATCTTGAGCTCTGGCCAGTACATCCTGGGGAATAATGTTAAGTTATTAGAGGAGAATTTTGCAAAACATGTGGGCGCAAAGTATGCAATATCTTGTAACTCTGGAACAGATGCACTTCTGCTCTCTTTAAGAGCACTTGGCATTGGAAAAGGTGATGAGGTTATCACAACACCTTTTACTTATTTTGCTACAGCAGAGGTGATAGCTTTGGTAGGAGCTAAGCCAATATTTGCTGACATTAATCCTCATACATTTAATATTAATCATAAATTAATAGAAAGTCTTATTAACAAGAAAACCAAAGCTATAATGCCGGTTCATTTATATGGGCAGTCATGTGAAATAACTAAAATCAGAAACATATGTAAAAAAAATAAAATTGCATTGATCGAAGATTGTGCGCAGTCTTTTGGGGCTAAATTTAATGATAAACATACTGGGACATTTGGTGATTTTGGATGTTATAGTTTTTTTCCTACAAAAAACTTAGGTTGCGCTGGAGATGGAGGTATGATTGTAACAAATAACCTTGGAAAATCCAAGATGCTTAAAAAACTCAGGAATCATGGCGGATTAGCAAGAAATGTTCATGAATACATTGGTTATAATTCAAGACTAGATGAAATTCAAGCTTCTGTATTACTTACAAAACTCACAATAATTGACAAACTAAATGATTCACGAATAAAAATAGCAGAGAATTATAAAAAGCTTATCAATAACAAAAACGTTAAAGTTCCTTATCAAGCAAAAAGTAGTTATCATGTCTATAATCAGTTTACCTTGAGGGTTAAAAAAAGAACGAGGTTTATAGCTCATTTGGAAAAGCATAGTATCCCATATGGAATATATTATCCTATACCAATATATAAGCAAAAAGCATTTAAAGAGTTTAATTATAAATATGATCTTTCCAATGTTAATAAAATTACAAAAGAGTGCATTTCTATCCCGATCTACCCAGAGTTGGATAAAAAAAGTTCCAATAAAATAGTAGAAGTAATTAATAAATACAAATGATAAAACAAAAAAACATATTTATAATTGCAGGAGAATCATCTGGGGATCAACATGCCGCTAAATATATAACAGCACATGAGTCACTTAATTCAAATATCAAGTTCTCAGCAATCGGTCAAACTGAAATAAAGAAGACCAGCGCGGAGGTAATATTTAATTCTGAAGAAATATCAGTTGTAGGAATAATTGAAGTAATATCAAAATACAATAAAATTCTAAAAGCGCTTAATATTGCTTATAGTCATATTGACGAAACAAAGCCTGACTTAATAATCTTAGTAGATTATGTAGAATTTAATCTTAAAATAGCTAATTACGCAAAATCTAAAGGCATAAAGGTTTTATTTTATATAGCACCTCAGGTATGGGCATGGAGAGAAAAGCGTATTGAAAAAATTATAAATGCCGTTGACCATCTAGCTGTTGTATTTCCATTCGAAGAGAAACTTTTTAAAAAGTATACAGATAATGTTACATATGTGGGACACCCTCTTGCAGACAACCCTAAATTTAAAATTAACTCTAATGATTATAATGATAAGAGCATTGATATAGGAATATTCCCTGGCAGCAGAGATTCAGAGATCAAAAACAACCTGCATATAATGTTGAATTGTATAAAATTATCTAAAGATGAAAATATAATGGATAAAAATATCAAAATATTTTATTCAAATAATACAGCGAAAAGGAAGATTCTTAGTCTACTACCGAAAGGCTGGGAAGACACTCTGGCTGATGGCAGAAATATTGAAGAAATAGCAAACTGCAAAAAAGCGATCACAGCATCAGGGACTATTACTCTAGAGTTAGCGCTTTTAAATATCCCTATGGTAATAATGTATAAGCTTGCTTTTGTAACTTTCATTATCATGAAAAGCATGGTTAAGGTAAAATATATAGGCTTGGTAAATTTAATTCTTGGAGAGAAATTAGGTTCAAAACCAATTGTAAAGGAGTTTATACAACCGGATTATAATGATGAAGTGCAAGTTATGGTTGAATTACAAAAAATAGACAAGGATGATAAATATAGAAATGAAATTGAATCAGGATACAGTAAGATACGAAGTAGTTTACAACCAGGAGCTGCAAAAAACTTAGTTGCCCTGGTAGAAAAGATGATAAGGTAGCTATCTGGTTACCCCTCTTTCACTGCTGTTCACAAAGTCAATGAAGTAGTCAACCTCTGTACAATTAATCCCAAGTTTATTGAATGATTCATTAACTTGCGATCTATTTGATTTAGATTTGACAAATAACTTAAATGTTTTTTCTAATGATCGAATTACTTCATCTGAGAAACCTTTTCTTTTTAGACCTGCTGTATTAATTTTATATGCTTGCGCATGATTACCAGCAACCAATGTAAATGGTGTGACATCCCTAGAAATTACAGTCCCTAAACCACTAAATGCATAATCTCCAATATCGACAAATTGATGAACCAATGTAAAACCACCGAGAGAAACACTTCTACCAAGCGTTACATGCCCTGCTAAAGATGCGGCATTTGATAGAATACAGTCATCTTTAATTACACAGTCATGTGCTACATGTGTATAGGCCATAAATAAATTATTTGACCCAATAGTAGTTTTGTTTATACCCGTTACAGTGCCGCGATTAACTGTTGAATATTCTCTAAAAATATTATTATCCCCTATAACTAATTTAGTATCTTCTCCTTTGTATTTAAGATCTTGAGGATCCTCTCCTATTGATGCAAATTGATAAATATGGTTGTTTTTTCCAATAGTCGTATAATTTTTAATTACTGTATGGGATTCAATAATAGTCCCACTATCAATCTTTACATTATCATAAATAATAGAGTATGGGCCTATGCTCACTGATGAATCTATTTCGGCTGATTTTGATATTATGGCAGTTGGGTGAATCATTCTTTTTCTCTAACAGCTCCTATTAATTCGGCTGAACAAACAATTTTCTCATCAACTTTACAAGAGGCGGTAAACTTATGAACATCTCTTTTACTCTGATTAAGTTTTACGTCTATTATTAAAATATCACCAGGGATTACAGGTTTTTTAAACCTTGCTTTATCTATACCAACGAAATAATATAGTAAATTATCTTTTGGCCTTTCATTGCTTTTAAAATCTAATAAAGCTGTAGCTTGAGCCATGGCTTCTAGAATTAAAACACCCGGAAAAACAGGATATCCTGGAAAATGACCCTGAAAAAATGGTTCATTATTACTAACATTTTTTTGAGCTATCAAATAATCATATTTTTTAAAATCAATTATTTTATCAATTAGAAGGAATGGGTATCTATGTGGTAAATAGTTTTGTATATCATTATTGCTCATATGTGCTCCAAATATTATGTTATTTTTTTAATAGCTTTTGCCAGCAGATCTAATTCTTTAAACCGGGCTTGATTTTTTCTCCAACTAGCAACTGGTTCAACAGTTGTTCCAGAAGCATACATCCCCTCTTTGTTTATTGATTTAGTAACCATAGTCATTCCATGAATATGAACATTATCAACAATCGTAATATGTCCATTTATTCCTGAACCTCCGCCAATGGTGCAGTTTTTACCTATAGATGTGCTTCCAGCTATGCCGACACAAGCTGCAATAGCAGTATTTTCATCAATGAATACATTATGAGCAATATGTACAAGATTATCAATTTTTACATTTTTTGATATCACTGTGCTATCTAGAGTACCCCGATCAATAGTTGTACCAGCTCCAATTTCAACATCATTCTTTATGATTACATTACCTATGTGTGGAACTTTTATCCATTTACCTTCATCTTGTACTAATCCAAAACCATCTGAGCCTATCACTGCCCCTGGGTGAATCACGACATTATTGCCTATGACTGTTCCATCACATAGAGTGCTGTTAGGGTAGATAATACAGTTTTCTCCAATAGTAACATTACTTCCTATTGACACATGAGCACCTAATAATGTGCTGTCAGGAATTAAATCTTTTTTAGGATTAGGCGAGAACAAAGAGCTTGAAGATAGATTAATAGAATCATTTATTAATTTCGAAAATATTAACTGCGGGTTATCATTGATTAGTAAAGATATTTTTTCGTTATTAATCAAATTACTAATCTCTTCATTAGTAATCAAACATTCCAGATTAGAATAATTAATTAAGGATAAAAATCTACTATCAGATATATATGATATTGATTTCTTCTGGCTGTTAGTAAGACTGCAGACTGAATCAAACTCAACCGATGGATCTCCTTTTATAACACTTTTATAAGATTTAGAAATTTCTTGTAAAGAATATTTTTTTTTAAGCCTCATTATTGAAGTTTAGAGATAATCTCTTGAGTAATATTTATATATTTTTTTGCATACAATGTCGTGCCATCAGCTCTGATTATAATATCAAAATCATTTTCTTCAGCATAATCATTTATTGCAGTCTCTACTATAACTCTAATTTTAGACAATTCTTCTTGTTGAACTTTTTGAAGATCTGCTTGAATTTTTTCTTGTCCAGTTCTAAATTTATTTTCAATATTCTGTATCTTTTTCACAAGCGCGCTCTTTTCTTTTTCAGACATTATAGCTTCATTCTTAAGATAGTCATCATTCAAGGTATTCCATTCTTGCTCAAGAGTTTTTAGATTCCTGGCTCTTGGGTCAAATTGTTTTTTAACTTTTTCTTGTGATTCACGATAAATTGGAATCTCTTTGAATAGGTTATCTAAATTTACAATGCCCATTTTTAGTTCAGCTGAAGCTGAATTAGATAAAAATGAAAACATCAGAAAAATCAATGCTAGATGTATATATTTATTAGTAAACATTTTAAAAATTTCCTCCTAATTGAAACACTACCTGTTGTGTATCGTCACCTTCTTTAGTTTTTAGTGTATCAACAAAACCGACGGTTACACCTCCAATAGGGGTAAGGACATTAAACTCCACCCCATAGCTTGCTCTAAGCTCATTGTATTCGAAATTGTTAACTTTCTCAAATACGTTTCCAACATCAATAAATAGTGTAGATCTAAGAGATCTAGTATCCTCACCTAAAAAAGCAGGTGGAGAAAATATCCAATTAAATTGTGCAGCAGTTAAGAAGTCACCCCCTACAGCATCACACTCAATAAATTTACCAGGCACTGCCTTTGCAGCACACGTATTCTCATTTCTTCCTGCATTATATGTCAATGGACCAAGACTTGCTGCTTTGAAGCCACGAACAGTAGTATTGCCTCCAGCAAAAAATTTACTATAGAATGGCAAAGATGTGGCCCCTTCTAACCCAACCCCAAGACCTATAACGGTTTTAGCCTGAAGTACTGTCGGCCAATCAAATCCAAATGTTTTTAGGACATATCCTTTGTTAGATTCTGTTCTATATTGCATAGATGCATATGATGCACCCTCTAGACCTAGAAAAATTTCTGTTGATAATGAATTCAATATTCCAGCTTCTGCAAATATAGTCCTATTTCTTGTATCTGAAACATAACTTCCCTTTAAAGATAAGCCGAATGCAGTATCACCATGATCTTCAATATGATGAGTAACTATAATTGGTGAAAAAGCTGTTGTAGTAAAATCTGTATAGGTCAGATCATAACCAACTCCAATTGTTGCTGTTTCTGATATTGGCATGTTATAAAGCACTCCCCCACCCAATACATCAGAAAGATAAGATGATGTTGATGTCCCGCTTACATCAGTTTGACTTATTACAGCATTTACAGTTCTACTAACACCGTCAGCGGTATAAAATGGATCAGTTAATAAAAAACGTAATGATGTGTTAACCGTACTTTTTGATGCTTTTAAACCAACATTTTTACCAATACCTAAGAAATTATCTTGTTGAAGATCGATATCAAATATTGCGCCATCTGTATCTGACCAGCCAGCACTAACTTTAAACTCCCCAGCTTTTCTTTCCTTGATTCTAAATGTGACATCAACAAGATCATTTGAATTAGATACTCGAGTTTTTTCAACTTTTACATCTTCAACAAACTTTAATCTTTGAAGTCTAATTTTTGATCTTTCTATTTTAGCATTATTATGAAGTGATGATTCGAATTGGCGTAATTCTCTCCTATAGACTTCATCATTTGTATTGTCATTACCAATAATATTTATCCTCCTAACTAAACTTTTTTGTCCAGGAGTAATTCTAAATTCTACATCAACTATCTTAGTCGCATCGTCAATAATTGGGATTGCTTGAATTTCTGGAAATGCAAAACCTGCATTACCTAACATGTAGGATATAATATCTTCCGATTGTTTTAATTTGTTTCTAGAAAATGTCTGTTTTGGCAAGATAACAGATGATATATTATTGATTACATCAAGTTTTGGGAGCACGCTGTTCCCAAATAATTTGAGATCACCAAATTCATACTTATCGCCCTCATCGACATTTATTGTGATAATAATATCTTTATTATTATTAGATAAATTAACTTGGTTAGATACCACTCGGAACCTAACATATCCACGATCAAAGTAATAATTTTCAATTTTAGAAATATCAGATCGTAATACTGAACTAGAATAAGTATCTTTTGATGACCAAAACTCGAAGAAATATGTTGTGCCTAAGTCCATAATGCTTAATAGCTTTTTATTATCAAATACTTTATTGCCGATTATATTTATTTCCTTGATAGTAGAGGCGTCTCCCTCTTTTATAATTAACTCTAAGCTGACTCGATTTCTCTCTAATTTGTTAACTTTAGTTTTTATTGACGCATTATATCTCCCTCTATCGAAATATAGTCGGACTAATTCTTGTTCAATCTTGTCGAATATATTCTTATCAAATGGTTGTGTTCTAGAGATCCCAACATCTTCCAATGCAGTTATAATATCTTCATCTTCAATTATATTATTATCTGTAACAATGATACTTGAGACAATAGGTTTTTCAGTAACAGAAATTATTAAATCATTAAAGTTTTGAGTAACAGATATGTCATCGAAATAATTTGTGTCATAAAGCCTTTTGATGACATTTTTAATCAGCTCTGATGTGATTTGATCTCCTTTAAAGATATTAGCATACGTCAAGATCGTATCATCTGTAACCCTTTGGTTCCCTTGAATAATAATTTTAGAGATAGAGAGCTGGTTTTCGCTATTTTCCTCTTCAGCTATTACGACATTGAATAATAAAAAAGGAATGAATAATAGAACTAATAAAATATTTTTAAACATTAATTCATTAGCCTCATATAATCATTATAAAATGCTAGAACCATAATCCCCAGTAAAATTATTAATCCAAATTGCTGTGCTACGAGTTGAATTTTTTCTGACACAGGATGACCAGTGATCATCTCGATAATATAGTATACTAAATGCCCACCATCCAACACTGGTATTGGTAATAAGTTTAAAACGCCGAGACTTATACTTAATATAGCTAGTAAATATGCAAAATAGACCACACCCATTGATAAAGATTTCCCAGAAAACTCAGCTATACTCAACGGGCCACTTATATTATTAGTATTAGCTTGTCCTGTAAAAAGCTCAAATATCATCTTAAAGGTTAATATTGTAAAATCATAAGTTAAAATCAAGGACTTAGATATTGACTCAAAGAATGGATACTTAACCAAAACACGATAATCATTTAGTGAGTATGTATCAGGCGAAACTCCAACATATCCTAAAACCCTATCATTTATGGTTCGTGATGAGGGTACTATAACCAAATCAATTACGTCTTCCCCTCTTTGAACGTTAAGTTGAAGAATCTTATTTGGATTATTTCTCATTAATAATGAAAAGTTCTCCCAATTAGAAATTTTTGTATCGTTAACTGAAATAATTATATCACCTATGTATAATCCTGATAAAGATGCGGGCGAATTATTCTCAATTGACCCAATTATTGCAGGAAGTTCTGGAGTTTTAACATTCAGGCCTATATTAGGAATAATATCTCCATCTAGTTGCAATATATTTTCATCATAATTCAAGTCGATAGTTTTAATATCTGTGGAAGTTGATTTAATATGTAGTTTTATATCACGAGAGTTTACAACAGCATTGAGAATTTCCACTCTTACATCCTGCCATCTTTTTGTTTTTACATCATTGACTCTTAATATTTCAAATTTGTCTATATCTGTAGTGGCACTTAAGGTGTAGCCATCAACAGAAGTAATATATGGTTTCATGCCAGTAATCCCAGAGAAATGCACAAACACAAAGAAGATTACAGCTAGTATCAAATTAAACACTGGACCTGCAGCAACAATTAAAAATTTTTTATAAACTGACTGTTTATCAAAACATTGATTTAGTAATTCTGTATCCATTGGAGTTTCTGATTCCCTGGACTCGAGCATTTTAACATACCCGCCAAGTGGGATTAAACCTATTGAATACTCTGTACCATTAACAGTAGATTTTCTTTTATAAATTTTTCTTCCAAAACCAATACTAAAATCTAGGACCTTTACATTAAATAATCTTGCTATATAAAAATGACCAAACTCATGAAAGGTTACAAGAATACCTATTGCAATAAAAAAACCAATTATACTTTGTATTATTTCCATTTATTTCTTATGTAGTCTGAAACTTGCTTTCTTGTTTGCTGATCGCAAGCCAAAATTGATTTCAGTGAATTATTTTTTATTAATTTCATATTTTTTAATGCATAGTCAATTATAACTGGTATATCAAGAAATTTAATCTTATTTTCAAGAAAATTTGATACAGCTATCTCATTTGCTGCATTTAACACAGTAGGTGCATTATGCCCTAATTTTAATGCCTTTATACATAAATCTAGGCATTTAAATTGATTTTTCTTAACTTTTCGAAAAGATAGTGAATTAAACTCAATATTTTTCAATTCTTGAATATTGATATTCTGTCTGTATGGCCAAGATATAGCATAACTTATTGCGACCCTCATATCATGCTTGCTCATATGTGATATTACTGACCCATCGGTAAATGAAACCAAAGCATGAACTATGCTCTCAGGGTGAATTAAGACTTTAATTTGTTTTGGATCAAGGTCAAATAAGATAGACGCCTCTATGATCTCAAGTCCCTTATTCATCATTGTTGCTGAATCAACCGATATTTTTTTACCCATTTTCCATTTAGGATGCTTAACCGCCTCAGATGGAGAAACATTTAATAACTGCTTTTTCGTAAAGTTTAAAAAAGGACCGCCAGAAGCAGTCAACGTTACATGGTTAATATTATTCTTTATTAATGACTTATTGTTAGTATATTCGAGGCCATGAGTACTCATTATTTGCAAAATAGCATTATGCTCACTATCAACTGGGATTATGAGCGACCCGCTCTTTCTCGCCAACTTTATCATTAGCGATCCTGACATGATTAATGACTCCTTATTAGCCAAAAGTATATTCTTGCTATTCTTAATAGCATTTATGGTTGGCTCTAATGCAGCTGCTCCAACAATCGCCGATAAGACATTTTTTACCTTAATATGCTCTGTAACATATAACAGACCAGATCTACCAAATAGTATTTTAATTTTAATATCATTTGTCTTGCATAGTTTTCTTAAGCGTATTGCGTCATTTTCATTGCTTATTACAGCATAGACCGGTTTGTATTTTTTTATTTGCTTAAATAATAATCTAATATTTTTATTAGCAGTTAGAGCAAAAATCGGGTAACTTTTTTTTAAATTAGAAATTACAGATAATGTATTTATACCAATTGTCCCTGTTGATCCTAAAATCGTAATCATAAAAATAACCAAATTTGAAAAATTGATATTGTTGGAAGGTAACTATCTAATCTATCTAACACCCCTCCATGCCCAGGCAAAATATTACCAGTATCTTTAACATGATAAAATCTTTTAAAAGTACTAATAAATAGATCACCAATAGTACAAAATATACAGAATAGTAATATAAATAATAAATCTGAAATCAAAAATGGTATTGCTAAGATATAATTAAATATAATCATGTAAAATGAGACCGGCAATAAAATTGATCCAAAAAGACCAGCAATTGTTTTATTGGGACTGATATTCTTGCATAATTTTTTCTTACCCATCATTTTTCCAATAAAATATCCAGAGATATCAGTTAGTGATACTAGCGCTATTAAAGAAATAAGGTAAATATTTATATTGGTATTTAAGAGAGAAAACATTAGATATTGATTAGATTGAGTAACACCTACAGAAGATGTGCCACCAATAGATATCAACATAAACCATGCTGATATAATCATATACATGCCTATGAATGAAGAAGCATGAGATAGGACTTTTTTATAAAAACAAGAACCAAAATACATGTCTATCAATACTAGTATCCATATGATCAAAGAGAGATATGCAAAAATAACTACAGTTGAGTGAGTATGATAAAATAATAAAAGAATCATCAAAAAAATAATTAAAAATAAATTCATGGCTATCGGTTTTTTGGATACACTAAGCCACTCATAATAGCCATATATTGATACTAAGGAAAAAATAATACCAATATAAAACAAAGGCATATATATCAGTAATCCTATGAAAAATATACCCAGAGTAAGACCTGTAAGCACTCTATTAAGCATCTTCTTTTTGGGACTGATTTATATCCACCAAAGAGCCGAACTTTCGTGTTGTTTTTAAATAATATTTGATTGCCAAATCTAACTCTTGTTCATCAAAATCTGGCCATAGACAATCTGTGAAGTACATCTCACTGTATGCATGCTGCCATAACATAAAGTTACTTAATCTATGATGTCCAGCTGTTCGTATCAATAGATCTGGCATTGACCCACCTAAAGACAAAAATTCCTCTAGATCCTTTTCAGCAATATTCTTATCTTGAATAGATTTATGATTAGATTTCAGCATTTTATTAAATGAATTGACAATATCCCATTTGCCACCATAGTTTATTGCAAAATTTAATTTTAAATTTGTATTATTTTTAGTAAGTTTTTCAGCATCATAAATATTTTTCAAGAGACGATTACTGAATTTACTCATGTCACCTATGAAATTTAATTTCACATTATTATCATGTAAGTCATTAATATATTTTTGGATACACTCTTCGAAAAGGGATAATAAGAATTTTACTTCATAATTTGGCCTCTTCCAATTTTCACTACTAAAAGCAAACAACGTTAGTTCTTGAATTTGTCTTAGGGAACATGCTGATACAATTTTATTGATAGATTTTATTCCTTCTCGATGACCGTATGCTCTAGGCATTCCAATTTTTTTAGCCCATCTTCCATTGCCATCCATAATTATAGATATATGGGATATTTTACTTGAGGACATTTTTATACTTCGCTGATTTCTGCTATCTTTTTATCAATAGCTTCTTCTGATATTTTAATATATTTATCTGTTAACTCTTGAATCTCTATCATATAATCGCGCTCGAAATCTTTAGATATTTTCTTATCTTTTTCTAAGTTAGCAATTGATGTATTTATGTTTCTTCTTATATTCCTAAGAGAGATCTTAGTATTCTCACCTTCTTTTTTTAGAACTTTGGTTAAATCATTTCTTCTTTCTTGTGTTAATGGAGGTATTTTAATGTGTATATTCATGCCATTGATAACCGGTGACAATCCCAAGTCAGATGTCATAATCGCCTTTTCAATTGCTTGTATAGCTGTCTTATCCCATACATTAAGACTTATAGTTGCAGCATCTGTGACAGTGATATTAGCTAATTGCTTTAGTGGCGTCTTAGCATCAAAATAATCGGCCTCAATATGATCGAGCATACTAGGATTTGGTCTTCCTGCTCTAATTTTCGAGCAAGCAGTATTTAGTGACTCTATTGCTTTGCCCATGCTTTGGTTTGCTTCTTTCTTAATGTTTTCGAACATAATTATATAATTTTAGTTCCTATCTTATCATCTAAGATAACATTTTTTAAGTTACCATTTTTAAGAATATTAAATACCTTTAGTGGCATATTATTTTCTTGACACATAACAACTGCGGTTGCATCCATTACAGCTAGGTTTTTACTGATAATGTCCTTATATGATATTTCTTTATACAACTCTGCATCATTAAACTTAATTGGATCTTTATCATATATTCCATCTACTTTAGTGCCCTTTAACATAATTTGGGCGCCAAGCTCAATGGCTCTTAAACTTGCTGCTGAGTCTGTTGTGAAGAATGGGTTACCTGTGCCAGCTGCTAAAACAATTATTCTATTTTTCTCTAAATGTCTCTCTGCTTTTCTTTTAATATATTTCTCGCATACAGCATCAATTGTGATTGACGACATTACTCGACACTCAGTGTCTAATTTTTCAATAGAGCTTTGTAAGGCTAGAGAATTAATTACAGTCGCCAGCATTCCCATATGATCAGCTGTAACTCGTTGTATACCAAGTTTTTCTAAATCAGATCCTCTGAAAAAATTACCGCCGCCAATTACTATAATTAGCTCCACATTCTTTTTATGGATTTCAACTAGCTGAGCAGCTAGATCTGATATGAATGAGTCATCGATTCCATACTTTTTGGTTCCTACCAATGCTTCTCCACTAAGCTTAAGAAGAACCCTTTTATATGCTGGGGCTGACATTTTATTTGATTTGATTATAGACTTCTTCAGCGAAATCTTCTTTCTTTTTATCGATGCCTTCACCTAACTCATATCTAGTATAATGTATAACCTCATTATCTTTTATGATTTTGTTAAGCGTAAGAGACGAATCCTTAATGAAAGGTTGGTTTAGTAGAGTATTTTCAGAAATAAACTTCTTAATTTTTCCTTCCATTATATTTCTTTTAATATCATCTTTTTTGTTAATTTTTTCTAATTCAGCCATATAAACTTCTTTTTCACTAGCTAAAACTATTGGGTCAATTGAAGATTTATCCAACCCTAATGGGTTAGATGCAACAATTTGCATACATATATCTTTTGATAACTGTTCATCAGGATTTTTTAATACAACCAACGCGCCTATTTTATTGTTATGAGTATAACCAACAACTGAATGAATTTTTTTATCAAAAAGCTTGTATCTTCTAATCTGAATATTTTCACCAAGTTTTGTAACATAATTTTTTCTTAATTCCTCAAGATTATTTTTTAATGCATCATCGTCCGAAGACACTAGTTGATCATAATCGGTAAATATAGACTCAGAAATTATATTCGCTGTCTGATTAACATAATTAATAAAGTCATCACTTTTTGCTACGAAGTCAGTCTCAGTATTTATTTCTATTAGCAATGCAATCTTGTCTGTAGAATAATAGTAAACTACACCTTCAGCAGCTATTCGGGATGATTTCTTATCAGCTTTTATACCCTCTTCAGAACGCATTAGTTTGACAGCTTCATCGACATTATTAGATGCCCTCACCAGATATTTTTTACAATCTAGTATGCCCGCGCCCGTAATATCTCTTAATTTCTTAAGATCTTCTAATTCTGATACCATTTAATCCTCTTTTTTATTTTCTGTTGCTTTAGATGACGCATCAAGTTCTGTAGGCTCTGTTGAAACATCATTAGTATCCACTATCTGTTTTTTCTTTATATTTTTTGTTTTGGTAATTGATGAGTTCGATTTATTTTTTGATTCTTTTTGTGGTGTTGGAGCAGCTTTAACAAACTTACTTTTTGTATTAATAATTATATCTGTAATTTCTTTTACGAATAACTCGATGGAAGACATAGAGTCATCATTACCTGGAATCATATAATCTACTCCATCAAAAGAATTGTTACTATCAACTATAGCTATTACAGGTATATTTAATTTATTAGCTTCTTGTATAGCTATTTTTTCATATCTTGTGTCGATTACGAATAGAGCATCTGGTGTTTTTTCTAAGTGCTTAATTCCTGATAGATTTTTTTCAAGTTTAGCTATTTGTTTTTTAATCACTAAAGACTCTTTTTTAGTTAATCCATCGATTAATGCCGTATTAAGCTTAGAGTTTAAATTATCAAGTTTTTGTATTGATTTTTTAACTGTATCAAAGTTAGTTAACATTCCGCCTAACCACCTAATATTCACATATGGCATTTTTGCTTCAGTAGCATATTTAGATACTATGTCTCTAGCAGCTCTTTTAGTTCCTACAAATAATATTTTAGAGTTATTTTTGGTGATCTTTTCGATAAAGTTTTTAGCATTATTGAAATGTGTAATACTTTTTTCAAGATTGATGATATGTAGTTTTTTAAATGTGGTATATATGAAAGGACGCATTTTTGGGTTCCAATATTTTGATTGATGACCAAAATGTACGCCTGCATTAATCATCTCTTTAATAGATATATTTGACACCAGTCGTTATACTCCTAAAATCGTTAATAAAACAATACAACTTACATTAAATATTGTTGAT
>JBJKYE010000037.1:0-12488 GCA_045561195.1 Gammaproteobacteria bacterium
AACCAAAATATTACTTTTGAAGCTATTTCTATATCACCTATTATTATTACATCATCATTATTTAAATTCATTATGAGCCTAGTAGCCAATCAATATTATGATTATAATGTATCATATGATAAATAAAATTAAATATTCTTGTATTAGCTCCCCTCGATTACTATTATTTATCATTGTATCGTTTTTCCTTGTATCTTGTGGTAACAAAGGACCTTTAACTCTTCCAGATCAAAATATACCTGAAATTAATTCTGAACAATCGTCTGTTGACGATACAGAGTATTAGATGACAATTGATTATAAAGAAGATATTTTGCACTTTGATAATAATAATATTTTAGAGATGGCTAAAAGTCGTCAGACTCCATTTTACTTATATTCTGAGAATATCATAAAAAATAATTACAACTCTTACAGTGAAAGCTTTGGTGACCATAGACATACTATTTGTTATTCAGTCAAAGCTAACTCAAACCTTTCTATACTCTCACTCCTTGCTCAACTTGGATCCGGTTTTGATATTGTTTCAGGTGGAGAGCTCACTAGAGTTCTACTGGCTGGCGGGGATCCGGCCAAGATTGTTTTTTCTGGTGTTGGAAAAACAGAAGAAGAAATCATACAAGCTCTTGATAATAATATTATGTGTTTCAATGTAGAATCAAAAGATGAGTTACATACGATAAATACAATTGCACAACAAAAAAACAAAAAAGCTAATATATCCTTTAGGGTAAATCCTGCTATTAATGTGAACACTCATCCATATATTACGACTGGTATGAGAGATAATAAATTTGGAATTGATCAATCAGATATATTGTCGCTTTATAAAGACGCATCTGCGCTCGATGGGATTTCAATTGTTGGAATTGATTTTCATATAGGTTCTCAAATAATGGAGCTTGAGCCTTATCTAGAATCTCTTGTAAAAATAATTACAATCATAGATGATCTTGATGCAAGTGGTATTCCATTGAAGCATATTGATATAGGCGGCGGCTTGGGCATCCCTTATGAGGGAGAACCTATTGTTGATAAAAAAGTCTATATCTCAGAAATTATTAAAATAATAGGTGACAGAAAACTTTCACTAGTCATTGAACCTGGTAGATCTATTGTGGGGGAAGCTGGATTATTGATTACTAAGATAATCAACATAAAGGAGTCATCTATGAAAAGCTTTGCTATTACTGATGCAGGTATGAATGACATGCTGCGACCACCTTTATATGAAGCATTTCATTCTATTATAGAGGTCGTAAACAAAAGTATAGGTAAAATTTCATATGATGTAGTTGGCCCTGTTTGTGAAACAGCAGATTTTCTTGGCAAAGACAGAAAGTTATCGATAGCACAAGGAGACTTTCTTGCAGTTGAAAATGTTGGCGCATATGGATTTGTTCTTTCTTCAAATTATAATACAAGACCTAAGATTGACGAATACATAATTTCAAATAACAAAGTAAATAAAATTCGCAAGAGAGATACCATTGATCAGATCTTGGAAAATGAGATAGATTTTTTATAGAACTAGAACAGAAATGATATGAAGTTGAATTTTGTCAAGATGAATAGCCAGGGTAATGATTTTATCATCATTGACAACACAATCTTGCAATGTAATTTTACAACTTCTCAGGTAAGAAAAATAGCCTCAAGAGATAGTATAGGCTGTGATCAGTTATTACTATTGAATATTAAAAACTCCAACAACGTCCTTTGTCAGATTTTTAATCAAGATGGGTCAGAAGCATATCAATGTGGGAACGGTTTGCGCGCGATTATGTCCTTTCTAAACAAATATTATAATTACAAAAATTCATCTATAGCTGTCAAAGGTATAAAATATCATGCATCATATCTGAATGAGAATCATATAAAAATCAGTATGGGCAAACCTACTTTCCTTAAACAAGATCTCATGCAAAAACCAACAACATTTACTCTTAAGGACAAAAAATTTTACTTTCATGTTAATTTGAATGACGATAGTGATATATCTTTTTCATTCTCACCTATTATGCTTGGTAATTTTCATTGTGTCGTTTTTACAAGTGGTTGCTATGATTTTAGAGATTCTATTATAAAATCTTTGTATGATCTTTATTCCTCAGCGCCCAATATTTCTTTTATATTAAATTTTGACAGATTTATTAATACTAAAGATGATTTTATTAAGCTCAAGGTAAATGAACGAGGAGCTGGGTGGACAAGTTCATGTGGTAGTGGAGCATCTGCAACAGCTGCTTTTGCTTTTAAATATTGTAGTACTTTTCATAATAAGCTCGATCAAATTTATGTTGAGCAAGCTGGAGGCGCTCTTGAAATAGACCGTGAAGATGAAACTTTATATTTGTCAGGGCCTACTTCTTTTGAGTATGAAGGGACTTGGAATGGCTGATTTAAATAGTTTTATAAAGACTTTTTACTCTTATCTTAAATATGAAAAGCGATATAGTAACGACACCCTTAAAAATTATTCGCTAGACCTAGACAAATTTTTTATTTATTTGTCCAGCAATAAGATTGTTAAAGTTACAGAAATTACTACTGACGTTATTCAAAAATACATTAATTCTCTCAACAGGTCTGGATTTCTAGCAACTAGTATTTCCAGAAAAGCATCCTCTATTAGATCATTTTTCTCTTTTTTATATAAAAAAAAATTAATCTCAATAAATCCTTCAAAAAAAATCATTGTTCCTAAACGATTACAAAAGTTACCACTTGTACTATCAATAAGTCAGATAGACGAGTTATGCGATATTCCTGAAACTAGTTTCGCTTCAATAAGGGATAAAGCGATGATTGAGTTGATGTATAGTTCTGGATTAAGATTAAGTGAAATTACATCGTTAAATGTCTCATCATTAAGTATAAAAGATGGAACCTTGTCTGTTATAGGCAAGGGCAAGAAACAAAGATACCTGCCAATTGGATCACAAGCTTTAGCTGCTATAAAAAAATGGTTAGATAAAAGAAATTCTACATCGATGAACAATGATGCGGTATTCTTAAATAAGTTTGGTAACAGACTGTCTAACAGATCAGTTCAAACAAGGCTAAATTATTGGGCTAAGTTCAAGGGCATCAATTGTAAAATTAGCCCACACACACTTCGCCATTCCTGTGCCACACATCTGCTTGAATCCTCTGGAGATTTAAGAGCTGTCCAGGAATTCCTTGGACATGAGGATATTAGTACGACACAGATTTATACAAATGTAGATTTTGAGCATCTAAAAAAGGTCTATTCAAACTCACACCCAAGAGCAGCCAGCAAAAATAAGAATAGTCGGTGAAATCTCTCGAATATAAATATATACTTAGTTAATGATTAAGCCTACTGAAATTAGATATATTAAAAAAACAAATACACTTTCGCTAACATTTGAAGATGGCCTCAATGCTGACTTAACCTCTGAGTATCTAAGATGCTTTTCGCCATCAGCTGAAGTAAAAGGTCATGGACCAGGACAAGAAGTCTTGCAGAAGGGCAAAGAAAACGTTGGTATTGATCAAATTGAGCCCATAGGGAACTATGCTGTTAAAATTGTTTTTGATGATGGTCATAATACTGGGTTATATTCGTGGGAATATTTACATGAGCTTGCAAAGAACTATAAGGAATACTGGCATGATTATTTGGAGAAACTTAATAATGCTGGGTATGTGAGATCAAAACCATGACAAAATTAAAAGCTATTCATACAAAAAATGCTCCGTCAGCAATTGGAGCATATTCCCAGGCAGTTAAAGCTGGCGGATTTATGTATGTGTCTGGCCAAATACCACTTGCTCCCGAAACTATGGAAATAGTTTCTGAAGACTTTAATGTACAAGTAAAACAAGTTCTAGAAAATCTAAAGGCAGTCATTGTTGATTCAGATAGTAAACTTAGCGACGTTGTTAAATTAAATGTATATTTAAAGGACTTAGGTGATTTTCAGTCTGTTAATGATGCAATGTCTAAAGTTTTTGACGAACCATATCCAGCTAGGGCAGCTGTTGAAGTTAGTCGTCTCCCAAAAGATGTTTTAGTCGAGATTGATGCGATTGTTTACATCGGTGACTAGTACAGATGACGATAAAAAATACTTTGGACGATAATAACCTCGAGGATTTACCGTCTGTAGGACCATCAACGAAATTAAAACTTCACTCTATAGGAATAAAAAGAATCAGTGATTTAATTCTTTTTTTACCATCTTTTTTAATAGATAAAACGAAACTAACGAATATTTCTGACATAGAGAATTCTTCCTCTTGCTTATTTATAGGTGACATACAAAAAGCCTTTAAGACCAAAGGATCAAAGCCAAATTTAATACTAAGTGTTGACATTGAAGGCACAAGCATCCAAATTCGTTTTATTCATAAAATAATGATCTATTCAAATTTAAAACCAGGTCTTAAAATACGATTTTCAGGAATAGCTAGATTTAAGGGTAGACTTATTGAATTCATACATCCTGATATAGAAATCATAACCGGCAAAGATGTAATTGAGAAAGTTATTCCTTACTATAAAACAAAGAAAATGATTTCTCAGAATAAAATAAGAAAGCTCATTAGATTCATATATGAATATTTACAGAGGAAGAACAATGCTGATATATTTAGCGTTAGTCTTTTAAAAAAGTTTAAATTACCACACTACTTGGATGCATTAAAATATTGTCATTTTCCAGAATCTTATGATTTTGATGAATCAAACTTACAGTTTGAGTTAGGCAGACAGAGATTTATCTTGGAAGAACTATTAGCATATAAACTTATGTTAATTAATGCAAAAAAGAAATATCAGACTAACAGAAGCCACAAGTTTCTTATAGATGACAATGCGGCAAATGCTTTTATAGAATCATTGCCATTTAAGTTAACAGAATCACAACAAAATGCTATTGTCGACATCAGACATAGCTTTAAAAATACATATCCTACAAAAAGACTCATTCAGGGTGATGTTGGCTCAGGCAAGACAGTAATAGCATCAGTGGCAGCTCATTATGCCACAATGTCTAATTTACAAGTTGCTGTTCTTGTACCAACTGAAATACTAGCAGATCAACATCATAAAACATTTAAACAAATATTTTCTGATTTACCAATAAAAATAGCGTGTATCAAAAGTAAAATAAAAGGTAAAGCTAAAATCTCTTTGTTAGATTCAATTTTACATGGCGCATCTAACATTGTCATTGGAACACACGCATTAATTGAAGATAATGTTATCTTTAAAAATCTAGGTCTTGTCATAATAGATGAGCAGCATAAGTTTGGTATAAAACAAAGGGTTAAAATATCATCAAATAATACTAAAGATGTTTATCCACATGAAATATATTTGTCTGCTACACCAATTCCTAGATCTCTGTCGCTTGTATTATATGAAGGACTAGATTATACAATAGTTAATCAGATGCCTCAGGGTCGAAAAAATATAATTACTAAAATTTTATCTTCATCTGATAAGGACAAATTATACAAACACATTTCGAACACGTTATTATCTAATGAGCAAATTTATTGGGTATGCTCATGTATAGATTTTACTGAATCTCTAGAGTTAGAATATGTTGAGGGAATCTTTGATGTGCTTACTGAGAAGTTTCCTTCACATAATATAGCTGTTCTACATGGTAGGAATGACACAACAATAAACAATAAAACTATGACTGAATTTATCAATGGTAAAATTGATATACTAGTTTGTACAACAATGATTGAGGTTGGAATAGATGTGCCTAATGCAACATGCATTGTTATTGAAGATTCAAACAGGTTTGGGCTATCTCAATTACACCAACTTAGGGGCCGTGTTGGAAGAAGTAGTAAACAAAGTTATTGTTATTTGATATGCAAAGAGAAAGTCAATGATAATGCTATGAGAAGACTTATTGCATTAGAAAAACATACTAACGGATTTAATATTGCAGAAGAAGATCTACGCTTGAGGGGTCACGGTGATTATCTAGGTATAAAGCAATCAGGATCTCATCATAATTTTAAATTAGCAACACCTGATGATGCAATTATTAATTATGATATAGTCAAGGATACCATGATAATCCTTGAAGATCTAAATGCTGAAAATAAGAGTAAGTTAATTAAAAGATGGGGGAAAGGTCGTTCAGAAAGCATAGAGCTATGAGTTATAAATACCTGAAAAACTGGAAAAACGAGAGAATCCTTAATACTCTGAAAAAGGAAACGAGATTAAGTATTATAGATAATAATCCATTAACTAACAGATTAATGAATAAGATAGGCCATAATTTTAGGGTCGAAGTATTAAAACAAGCGTCCGTATATTATAAATCTTTATCTGAAATAGGCATGCTTAACATAAATGAGATAGGTACTTATAGAAGCGTCATACTTTCTACAGATCACTATCCTAGTATACATGCACACACCTTTATGCCTAATAAATATATTTCTGGCAAAGAAAGGTTTTTGAAAATACTTGGATCAAGATCTTTAGGCACTTATATTTTGAAACCTAAAAGATTTAAAAAAAAACAAGTAATCTATAAATTAATAAATAATAGTATTCATAGAATAGCTATATATAAGAATGGAAGAAAAACTATTTATGTAAACGAAATATTTCCTAGAAATTTTTGCTTAGAGAAAATATCAGTTCTACATGCTAGAAGCTAATTCAGATAGGGACTCAAGTATCAGTGGTTTTATCTTACCTAAATCTTTTTTTTCATTATTAATGTATACAAAATTACTAACACCGGCGTTATGAGCAGATATTATATTATCAAATGTATCTTCTATTAGAACTGAATCATTATAATCAATTTGCAATTTGTTTCTGAGTAAATGCCAAAACTGTATATCTTCTTTGACATACCCAAGCTCATGAGAACAAATTAATTCATCAAAATATTTGGACAGGTCAAATTTAGACAGTTTTATCTCTAGTGTTTTTCTATGAGCGTTTGTTACCAAAAAAAGTTTTTTGTCTAAATTGCTTAGTCTTTCTAGTATATCTAGAGATCCTTCTAGTAATTTTATTAAAGACATATTTTCACTCTTCTTTTTTTCATGGATAATATCTATGTCTAGTAAATTAGACCAGTAGATTACATCATACCAGTCTTTTGTTTTTTTCTTATAATTAAATAATGAGTGTGTAACACGTATAGCGTCCTTCTCATCGATAGCTTTCTTTTGTGCATAAACTCGTGGAATATGTTTCTGCCAAAAGTAGTTATCATAGCTATTATCCAATACCACACCATCTAGGTCTATTAGATAGTATTTGTTATCTATTATTCTCATATAGTATGTTATTATTTTATTTATAAAATTTAATCATACAATGCCTATCATAAAAAATAAAACACTGATTTCACTTACTAAGTTATTTAAAATATCAAAACTTGATATTGAGTTTAAGAAAAATATCACAAGAGAATACGAAGTTATTAGTGGCACTGGAAATGGTGCTGTTATGATCATTCCTGTAACTCAAAACACCATGTTTTTTATAAAGGAATATGCTGCTGCAATTGACGCTTATGCTTTAACATTCCCAAAAGGTGGGATAGACAAGGGCGAATCAATCCTAGAGGCTGCGAATAGAGAGCTACAGGAAGAAATTGGTTATATGTCATCTTCGCTTGAACATATACATACAATAAACTTAGCGCCAGGATATATAGATCATAAAACACATATTGTTTTAGCAAAAAACCTGTCACCATCCAAATTATGTGGCGATGAGCCAGAAGATCTTGAGACAATTGAAGTTCCTTTTGGTGATATTGATAATTTTTTGTCAAAGAATCCTCATATAGATTCTAGAGTACTGGCATCTTTATATGTTTATGGTAACTTAACCAGATGATAAATCATTCTAAATTTTTAGAGATATTGCCGTCACTCCAAGAAGCTTGTATCGAGGCAGGTGAACTCCAAAAGAAATATCATAAAACTGATATCGATATTGCCACTAAGTCAAACAAGACTCCTGTGACTAAAATAGATATTGATTCTAATATAATTATTTCAGATTCGCTGAAAAAAATAACGCCTGAAATACCTATTGTTTCTGAAGAAGATTATGCAGGGCAGGATAAACATGATTTTTTTTGGATTGTTGACCCTTTGGATGGAACAAGTAACTATATAGACAAAGGAAATAATTTTTGTATTTGTATTTCATTGATCAAAGAGTCGTATCCTATTCTCGGTATAATATATTCTCCAATACAAGATTATTTTTATTATGCTTATCAGGGTTATGGTGCTTTTTTGGTCAAAGGTTCTCAAAAACCTATCAGAATCACAACTAGTAAAATGTCCAGTGAGAAGAATAATGTTTATACAAGTATATCAATCAGTAAAAAAATATTAGATCAAATCTCTATTCATGTTGAAAATGCGCTATTTGTGAAACTAACAAGTGCTCTTAAGTTCGGAGCGATTGCATCTGGAGAAGGTTGTTTTTATCCAAGGTTAGGCCCAACACATGAATGGGACACAGCAGCTGGACAGTGTTTAATAGAAGAAGCCGGCGGCTCAGTTGTTGATAAAAACATGGATAGGTTAAGGTATAATAAGAATTCTAAATTTCTTAATGATGAATTTTTTGTCATTGCAGACCCAACATTTGACTGGAAATCAGTGATCGACAATATTATTTTTGCGAGGAAACTGACAAGTTAAAGGCCTCTTTATTTCTTTTTTTTAGAATTCTATATTTCCCATGCCGCCCTTTGTTCCAAGTAATAAGGGAGCACTCGTATTCTTTCAATAGTTTTTTATCTGGTGTGTCTTTCATTAGTTTTAAGTTATACTTATGGTATCATAAATCACTATAGATGAGCTATGTTTAGAAAATTATTTGAAAATATATCCCCTAAAAACTTTTATTATTTTTCATCAAAAATAATACCCTGGGCTTTTTTTGTTTCAGTCATTTTCATTACATATGGATTATATTTAGGTCTATTTGTTGCTCCTCAGGATTATCAGCAGGGAGATGCATTTAGAATAATATATGTTCATGTTCCTAGTGCGTGGCTATCCCTTTTTGCATATTCAGCGGTCTTTTTTTGTTCGATTATTACTTTGATCTGGAAAATTAAAGTTTTTGAAATACTTACTATCGCGTCAGCAAAGAATGGAGCTTTATTCACTTTCTTGGCACTAGTTACTGGTGCGATCTGGGGTAAACCAATGTGGGGCACATGGTGGGTGTGGGACGCACGGTTAACATCAGAGTTAATTTTGTTGTTTATTTATTTGTCTATTATTTTTCTATACTATTCGTTTGATGATTACAGAAAGGGTGCTAAGGCAGCAAATATACTTGCTATTGTAGGTTTTATTAATATACCAATAATACATTTTTCAGTTGAATGGTGGAATACCTTACACCAAGGTCCAAGTGTAATGAAATTTAGCACACCATCAATAGCTAGTGAAATGTTATATCCGCTTGTTTACACAACCATCGGTTTTACTTCATATTTACTTGCGGCAGTATTGTCCTCATCTAGAAACGAGCTGATGGAAAGAGAAAAATCAACAAAGTGGATAAAATCAATCTAAGCTTATTTTCAAAGCCTTACTGCATGCAATAGGCGATACTAATAAAAATATTAAAAATATTATCATCATCATCAGTATTTCTGATTCATAACTGATTCCAAAATATGAGTTATTCACGGCACTCGTCCCAAAAATCAATATAGGTATATACATTGGCAAGACAATTATAGAAATTAAAATCTTATTTTTTTTTAAACTCAGTGTTAACGCTGCAGCTATAGAACCAATTAAACTCATTGTAGGCGTTCCAATTAAAAGAGTTATAAACAGAACATATGTTGTTTTTACATCAAGACCAAGAATTAAAGACAGCACGGGTGCAATAATTACTACAGGTAAATTTGATAGTGTCCAGTGGGAGATTACTTTAGCCATAATATCTCTCTCAATATATCTATCATTTATGACAAACATATCAAGGGTGCCGTCGTCATAATCATCCTTAAATATTGTTTCTAAATTTAAAACACATATTAAAAGACAAGATATCCAAACCATCAATGGTATAAGCTCAATAGTTATATCTTTTTCTACATAGCTAATAGATATATTAAAAAATACCATTATGATAAAAAGATACATTACCGGCATCAATACTTCTAAGCCAGCCCTGCTAGCTATTAAAAATTCTTTTTTAATATTTTTTAAAAAACTATTCATTAGTTAATTTCTATATTATTGATATTAAATGGCTTATTTGTAATTAATTCATGATTAGACATAATGACAGCCCCTTCGCTTTTTATATGATCACAAATACTTTGATCGACTATACATACTGAATCTTTGTCTAGTGCACTGTAAGGCTCATCTATAACCCAGATTCGTGAAGATGAAATATTAGCTTTCATTAGCGAAATCTTTTTTTGTTGACCATGTGATAGATTTTTAGCCAAATAGTTTTTATATTTTCCCATATTGTATGTATCAATCACTTTATCTATCATGTTCTGGTCATAAAAATTTTCGCTATCCCCATATAACAAATTCTCATTCAATGTTAAATTATTCTTGATACCATGCTTATGCCCTATATAGGCAAAAGAACCATATTGATGAATGTTATTAATAATTTCTCCACTCGTTGGCTCTGTAATTCCTGTAAGTATTTTTAATAGTGTTGTCTTCCCACTTCCATTATGACCATATATATTTAAAACACTGGACGAATTAATATCTAATGACATATCTCTTATAATGAATTTATCATTTCTAGATAGGCTTATATCTTTTAATTGTATTAGTAGATTATTCATCACTCATCTTTTTGACATATGATACATGTATGTATGGCAAGCTGTTATTTGAAGGGGTGTCTGTCTCATTAAGTAATTGACTCTTTGATATTATAATTCCATCTGGATCTGAATAAACATAATCTCCATCAGTAAATATGACATCGGCAAAATTTAAAGGCTTGCCATATTCACCTACATTTTTTTTTTCACTTTTTATAGGCATGGTACTGATTGCTTTGATACCTATTCCGATTCTATTTATTATTTCTGAATCTCTAATACATCCATTGATAATAAATCCTGACCATCCGTTGTTACAAGCAATTCTAGCTAAGTTATCACCTAGAAGAGCGCATTTAGTTGAACCTTTGCCATCTACTACCATAACATCTCCATTAACTTTTTCTTCAACTAATTTTTTTACATAAGAGTTATCATCTAAAACTGATACGGTCCTTATTCTTCCGTAAAAATTTTTATTCTCGCCAAATAGTTTAAAAATTGGTTTTGCTATTTGTATATTTGCATTATCATCACAAAGGTCAGCAGTAGTAAAACGTATCATATTTTTAAGCTCCTTCTTAATTTCATTAGTATTATTAAAGCAGGAAATGCAATAAGTGAACAGAAAATAAAATATATCTCCCAATTTAATAATTCAACCAAGAACCCAGAAGAGCCAGAAAAAAGTGTTCTAGGCAATGACATAAGTGCCGTCATAAGCGCAAACTGTGTTGCGGTAAAACTTTTATTAGTCATATTTGCTATAAAAGCCAAATATGCAGTATATCCCATGCCTGCAGCTAAGTTTTCTAGAGATATTACAATCATGAGTAAATATATGTTAGAGCCTACATATGCAAGAATAGAAAATCCTAGAGTCGCTATAGCTTGGAATATTCCAAATATCATTAATGATTTGTATAAACCTATTTTTAATGATATCAATCCACCCGCAAAAGCTCCAACTAGGGTTGCCATCAACCCAAAGAATTTTACAATAGTACCTATTTCAGTTTTTGTGAACCCAATATCTAAATAAAAATTAGTACTTAAGGAATGGGCCATAGTATCTCCAATTTTATATAAAAGAATGAATAACAGAATCAATACAGGTATTGACAAGGAAACATGTCTATTAAAAAACTCTATAAATGGATTATAAACTGCGGCGACAAAACTAGAGGGTTGATTATTATGTTTTGGTTCTTCAGCGATGATAGTAATGAACAAACCATAAAACATCACTGATGACATAAACATATATACCATTTGATATGATAAATAGTCAGCTAAAATTAAACCACCTGCGCCCGCGGCTAGTGCTCCAATCCTATAGCCAAGCACATACGATGATGCGCCTATTGTTTGTTCTTCATCAGTTAAAGATTCTCTCCTATAAGCATCTATTACTATATCTTGTGATGCAGATGAAAAAGCAACTAGAGTAGCAAGTATAGCCACATTCATTGCATTCATTGATGGGTTAGCCATACCTAATGAAACAATGGTTATGATTAATAAAATCTGTGTCACTATTAACCAGCTTCTCCTTCTACCTAATTTTGATAATGTAATATGATCAAAAATTGGCGCCCATAAAAACTTTAGTGAATATGGAAGCCCAACTAATGCAAATAAGCCTATAGTAGACTTCGAAACACCTTCATCAGT
>JBJKYE010000038.1:0-41126 GCA_045561195.1 Gammaproteobacteria bacterium
TGTAAAAGCCAATTTTCAAAGGCTTTCCAATATTACGGATTTGAGTTAGATCAAATAATTAGCCTGCATAACCTTGTTGGTGATGCGCTTATAATGAATAAAAAAGAGCTTTAGAGCTATTCCTGTTGTGCTATAATTATCCAATATTAGATAAGCATAATAAGCTTATATTAAGTGTGAGATTAAAAAAATGACGAAAATTGAACAAACTGTTAACTTAATGAAAGAAGAGAATACCTTCAAAAGATATCAAGAAGGAGATCACACTTATAAAGACTTTTCTAAGCAGATATTTAATGAGGATAAGTCTCATAAATGCCCAACATATATCCATAAAACACCTCCATGCCAAGGTAGTTGCCCATCAGGTGAGGATATTAGAGGTTGGCTGCAAATTGTAAGAGGCATTGAAAAAGCACCTGAAGGTTTGACAATGTCTGAATATGCATTCCGAAGATCTACAACAGCGAACCCGTTTCCGTCTCAAATGGGTCGGGTATGTCCAGCGCCGTGTCAAAGTGGTTGTAACAGAAATGAAGTTGATGACTATGTAGGGATAAATGCTGTAGAACAATTCATTGGTGACAAGGCTTTCAAAGAAAACTACTCATTTGAAAAAGCTCCTAAATTAAATAAAGAAAGGGTAGCGATAATTGGTGGCGGCCCAGCAGGATTATCTGCTGCTTTTCAACTAAGAAAAATGGGCTATGCTTCAACGATTTTCGAGGAGAGAGAAGACCTCGGCGGCATGATGAGATATGGTATTCCGAATTATAGGACACCTAGAGATATATTAGATGCCGAAATCAAAAGAATACTAGATCTAGGCGACATAGAGGTTGTGCTCAATAAAAGGGTCGGGAAAGATATACCAATGGATGAAGTGGAAAACTCTCATGATGCAGTTTTGTGGACTATAGGCTGTTGGAATGGCAAAGCTCTACCAATAGAAGGCAGTGATGCTGAGAACTGTCTAAGTGGGGTAGCTTTTTTAGAAGCTTTCTGTCAAGGCAGGCTTAAAGTTGGTTCAAAAAAAGTCGTATGTGTAGGTGGCGGTGATACGTCAATTGATGTTGTATCAGTCGCTAGAAGATTAGGTCATATTTCAAACCTTAACCCACAAGAAACTCCAGAAGCAGTTGTTCATGGTTATGTAGCTCAAGATGTATCAGAATCTGCTGTTAAAGAAGGTGCTGAAGTTACTTTAACATCATTGTTCCAAAAAGAAGAAATGACTGCCGCAGAGCAAGAAGTAAATGATGCTATACATGAAGGCGTAACCATTATTAATGGTGTTATCCCTGTACGTGTGGAAAAAGATGAAAATAATAGAGCTGTAGCTCTAATAATATCTGAGTGTACATTTGAAGATAACAAGCCAGTCCCTGTTGAAGGCACAGAAAAACGAATAGAAGCTGACCTTATTGTTTCTGCAATTGGTCAGTCACCTGATATTGAAGGACTTGAAACATTAGGTAATGACCATGGTTTCTTTGATGTAGACGATTTTTATAGACATAAAACAAAAGAAGGACATTTTGTTGCAGGTGATATAGTTAGACCTCATCTACTCACAACTGCTATCGGACAGGGTTCAATTGCATCACAATCTATTAAAAGTTTTTTTGAAAATAAAGATTTCAAACGTAGACCTAAAGTTGATGTTCATCATTTTAATTTACTTGATAAATTACGTGAAACAGAGCTAGAACCTGAAACTTATACTGCTCCTATTGAAAACCCAGATCTACAGAGAGGTACTGATAATAGTAAAGCTGTAATTCATAATTATGAAGATAGATCAGCCCAAGAGGTCATTCCTTCTACTGAGCTTTTCCTTGGTCACTTTAAACATGAAGACAGAGTGAAAAGAGGCGAAGCTGTGCCTACAGGAGATGAGGTTATTGATCATTATGAAGATAGAATCATCGGATTGTCAGAGGAAGATGCAATAAAAGAGGCATCAAGATGTATGAGTTGTGGTATGTGTTTTGAATGTGACAACTGTGTAATATATTGCCCTCAAGATGCTGTATTTAGGGTTAAAAAAGATGTTGCTACAATGGGTAGATATGTAGATACTGATTACGACAAGTGTATAGGGTGCCATATTTGTGCTGATGTGTGTCCTACAGGCTATATCAAAATGGGCTTAGGCGAATAGTCACAAGTTTTATTCGGTAACAAATTTTGGAGAGAGATTAGTGTACCAACTTATTAGAAGCCTGCCTTTTATGCTACTAGCGTTGTATTCAAATAATTTGTATTCTCATGATGGTGAAAAACATATTATCAAAGGACACTCTAAAGCGGATAAGTTAGAGCAATGTGTTGAACCTACTGAAGATATGCAAAAAAGTCATTTTGGCTATCTATACCATCAACGAGACGAAACCGTAAAACATGGAATCCGAACAAAAGAACATAGTTTAGCTAACTGCATAGATTGCCATGTTTCATACGATGATAAGGGTGATGCTATTTCTATAAATTCTGAAGGACAGTTCTGTCAAACTTGTCATGTCCAAACTGCTGTTAACATAGATTGTTTTACTTGCCATGCAACAGTACCAAGAGAAAAACAAGCCAGACTAGACATAAAACATAATCATCATTCAGCAGCGACTATTGAAGAGCATACTTCTAGTCTAGTAAAATACTTTAATGAGGCAAATGATGACCGATACTAAGATTACAAATAGACGAGATTTTTTAGTGAAATCAGTTACAGCATTATCAATCATATATGTGGTACCCGATATATTTCCTATGGCTGATGCCTCTATAAAAAAACCTTTTGATAAAAAAGTTAACGCATCTACTAAATGGGGAATGAATGTGGAGGTTGATAAATGTGTCGATGGTTGCACTGCTTGTGTAGAAGCATGTATTGATGAAAATGGACTATATGGTTTAGATAGACCAGAAACAGACTCACAGTGGATCAGAAAACTAGTTATCAAAGATATTGCTTCAGATAAGGTAACTACATTGCCCATGATGTGTCAGCATTGTGAAAATCCACCTTGTTGCGATGTATGTCCAACAGGAGCCTCTTTTCGTAGAGAGGATGGGATTGTAATGGTTAACCAGCATACTTGTATAGGATGTAGGTATTGCATGATGGCTTGTCCATTTAAGGCCAGGTCTTTTGTCCATGAAAACCTAACACAGCAATTAACGTCAGCTCCGAGAGGCAAGGGTTGTGTTGAAAGTTGTAATCTTTGTGTAAATAGAATTGATCATGGTTCTGAGACTACGGCATGTGAGGAAGCTTGCATGAAAGAAGGTCATACAGCTATTAGTTTTGGAGACCTTACAGATCCGAATAGCAGAGTAAGTAAATCGATCAAACGAACAAATAATAGACGTTTGAGAGCAGACTTAAAACTAAAACAAAATGTGACATATTCAGGGTTTTAAATGATCGATAAAATCATACTCACAAAATATATTATATCCCCCAAAGTATTTTGGTCTAAATTTATATTACTAGGATTTTTTATCTTAGTTGGTTTTGCTTGCTCATTGTATATGGAACACGAAGGCCACTATGTGACTGGAATGAACAATCAAATTGTATGGGGATTGCCTCATATTTTTGCGGTGTTGTTAATAGTAATAGCCTCAGGTGTATTAAACATAGCGTCAATATCATCAGTCTTTGACAAAAAACTATATAAACCTCTTGCGCCATTATCTGCACTTCTAGCGATTGCTTTCCTTATAGCTGGTTTGATTATATTGGTACTTGATTTAGGAAAGCCAGATAGATTAATTGTAGCCATGACAACATATAATTTTAAATCTATTTTTGCTTGGAACATATTTCTTTATTCAGGATTTGCAGTAGTTTTAGCTGCATATATTTGGACTATGCTAGATAGAGAGGTGAATAGATTTTCTAAATATGTCGGAACATTCGCATTCGGATGGAGGATTATATTAACAACTGGTACAGGATCAATATTTGGTTTTTTAGTAGCCAGAGAAGCTTATGCAACAGCTATTCTTGCTCCATTATTTATAGTGATGTCATTGTTGTATGGAACAGCAGTATATTTTCTTATACTTAAAACTATTAGTAAATTTCATAAAACATACATATCTAACGATATATTAATGAATCTAAGAAGATTAACTGTCATGTTTTTATTTGCTAATCTTTACTTTTTATTCCTTTATCATATTACGAATATGTATATAGCAAAACATGTAGAATATGAAATATTTATCTTGTCTAATGGCGGCATATACACATTTGCCTTTTGGCTTGGACAACTACTAATTGGAATAATACTTCCTATTATTGTAATTAACTCTAAGAAGCTATGTAATGAACTATCACTAATTATTTCATCTATATTAATTCTGATAGGTAGCTTTGTTGCGATGTATGTCATTATTATCGGTGGACAAGCGTACCCACTAACTATATTCCCAGATCATATTATTATAGAAAGTAGCTTCTATGATAATGTTATTCATTCCTATGTACCTTCTTTGTATGAATTTGGCTTAGGCCTGGGTGGTGTCGCACTTGCATTGATTATAGTATTAATAGGTATAGCAAACTTCAAATTCCTGCCAACTCTCATCAAGTCACCTAAAAAGAATTTGTCGGATGAACAAGAAAATACTGCTGGTTAGTTTTGACTTCTTATCTTATAACATCAACACGCAAATCTTCTGGTAAAACAACTATAACAATCGGATTGTCACGTATCTTGAATAGAATGAAGTATAATCTAGCAACTTTTAAAAAGGGACCAGATTATATTGATCCACTATGGATATCAAAAGCTAGCAAGACAAGTTGTTATAATTTAGATTTTAACACTATGTCTACTGCAGAAATTAAAAAGCTTTTTAAATTAAAAACACAGAATACTGCACTAAATCTTATCGAGGGAAATAAGGGTCTTTTTGATGGTGTTAGTCTTGATGGATCAGATAGCAATGCTGCTATGGCGCATTTACTCAAGCTTGAAATTATACTAGTGATAGATTGCTCGGGTATTACGAGAGGTATCGCACCCTTGATAAACGGTTATAAGGATTTTGATCCTAAGATTAAATATAAGGGTATTATATTAAATAATATTGCAAGTGATAGGCATGAAGGTAAAATTATTAATGCTATTGCCGAGTATAGTGATTTCAAAGTATTTGGGTCGATACAAAAAAACAATAAAATTGAAATATTGGAACAGCATTTAGGTTTACAACCATCATTTTTAACTTCTAGTAATAATAATATTATTAATAATATTGCTTCATTAGTTAAATCTTCTGTTGATATTAAACATTTAGTTAAAGGAGTTAGTAATAAAAAAAAATTATCAACTAAAACCCCTAATGTAATAACTAAAAAGTATGCTGGAATAAGTATTGGTGTTGCTAGAGATAATGCTTTTGGCTTTTACTATGCTGATGATATCGAAAAGTTTAAATCGTTAGGCGCACGAATTATTTATTTTAATACATTAAAAGACGAATCTTTGCCAAACGTAGATGCCTTATTTATTGGTGGAGGATTTCCAGAACTTGTTGCTAAAGAGCTGAGTTCTAATAAAAAAATGATCTCATCAATCAAGAACTTCATTAATGCCAATAAACCTGTTTATGCAGAATGTGGAGGTTTAATGTATTTAGCTAAATCTATAAAAATAAATGATAAATCATTTAGAATGGTTGGTATTATTAATGGTAGGGTAGTCATGCATGATAAACCTGTTGGAAGAGGCTATGTAGAACTTATTAAATCTTCTAGCCATCCATGGCTATTGTCTAATGATAGTATTAAAGCTCATGAGTTTCATTATTCAAGACTATCATTGGATGCTAAACTATCTAATTATACATACAAGGTTAAGAGAGGATATGGAGTCAATGGTAAATATGATGGTATTAAATATAAAAATCTTCTAGCAACCTATAGTCATTTAAGGGATACTAAAAAAACAACATGGATTACAAACTTTTTAGAATTTATAAAAAATAATAAAAAAAATGAAACAAAAAACAATATTTGAAATATCTGATGCTGCATCAAAACAGATACTAGCCTCTTCTGAATCATCAAGTTCTAAAGATTGGCCACTAAGAATTGCTGTTAATGTAGATGGTAATGGTAAATTTAATTACCTTATGGGCTTTGACCAATCAAAAGAAGAAGACTTGAGATTGAAAATTAATAAGGTTGAAATAATTATCGCTCCAGACTCAATGATTAATCTGAAAAACTGTAAACTTGATTACGTTGAGATTGATAAGGATAAGCATGAATTTATATTTTTAAATCCTAATGATCCAGCATATGTCCCACCCGATGATAGTCTCGATGAAAATGTAACACACGATCTATAAGTTTCTTAATTCTTTGGGCATGCTAAATGTTATATTTTCTTTAATTCCCTCTTTATTAATTTTATTCATTACAGCTCCTTTATCAATTAGATATTCTGTTACTTGATCTAATAATATTTGAGGCGCTGATGCACCAGCTGTTATACCAATAGTTTTCTTACCTTTCAATTTGATTAGATCGATATCATGATAACTATCAATTAATTTTGATGGGATCTTATTTTTTAAAGCTAATTCAACCAATCTTCTGCTATTTGAGCTATTAACTGAGCCAATTACAAGTAGATAATCGCAATATTTAAGTATTGATTTAACTGCATCTTGTCTATTCTGTGTAGCATAACATATATCACTTTTTGCAGGAGCCATGATATCAGGAAACTTTTTTATTAAATTCTTTATTATATCTTTTGTGTCGTCCATTGATAATGTTGTTTGAGTCACATAGGCAACCTTTGTATTATCAATATCAAGAGCAGATATATCTTGAACATTTTCAACTAAGTGTATTTTGCCAATCAGAGAATCATATTGACCCATAGTACCTTCTATTTCAGGATGTCCTTTATGTCCAATCAATACAACATCAACTCCTTCTTTTGAGTATTTATGAACTTCTATATGCACTTTTGTCACTAGTGGGCAGGTTGCATCAAATATTTTTAGATTTCTATTCTTAGCATCATTTTTAACCTTAATGGAAACACCATGTGCACTATATATAATAGTTGAATTCATAGGTACATCGGTTATGTCTTCAATGAATATAACTCCTTTTTTTTCCAGGTCTTCTATAACATATTTATTATGAACCACTTCATGTTTTACATATATTGGTGCCCCAAATACATCTATTGCTTTATTTACAATATCTACAGCTCTTTCAACTCCAGCGCAGAATCCGCGTGGCGTTGCAAGCATTAGCTTGGTGTTTGTGAAAAACTTATTCATATACTTTGATAATTTTTACCTTAAATTTTATTTCTATTCCTGCTAACGGATGATTTAGGTCAAGAAGTACCTGATTACTCTTGATCTCCTTAATCATAGCAAATGAGGTTGCTTCTTCGCCATCATTTTCTTTTATATCCAGCTCTATTATATTTCCAACTTTTACCATTTCTTGATTAGGGAATAAGTCTTTAGGAACATATTTAGTCTTATTAACATCTTTTACTCCAAAGGCATCTAGTGGTGATAAGATTATAGTTTGTTCCTTATTATCTGATAATCCATAAAGGGTCATCTCTAATTTTTGGGGTATTACTCCATTGCCGATAGTTATGTCTACCGGGTCTTTATCAAATGTAGACTCAAAAACTAAATCATCAATACTAGATATAGAATAATGAAGTTTTACTTTTGAATTAAATTTAATCATTTTTCTTTATGAATAAAAAACTATATATTATTAATAAAGCACCAAAACTAATTAGTATGTCTGCTACATTGAATACAGCAGGAAAATATATCTGATCATAATTTATAATTATAAAATCTAATACAGACCCATTCGATATTCTATCTATGAAGTTACCAAAAGCCCCGCCAAGAATTAACATATATCCAAATAATTCTAATTTTTCAAGAATATCAAAATCCCTCAAAAATAAATAAAATATAAATAATATAATAGCGCCAATTATTATAGCTAGAATAGTATTAGCTAAGATGGATTCAGAGTTAAATATGCTAAATGCTATTCCTTTATTATATATAATCTCAAATGAGATAAAGTCATTATATTTATATGATCCATTTTTAACATAATCCTGAATAAGTGATTTAGACAAGTAGTCAAAAAATGTTAAGAAAAATATAAATGTTAAGGCTAATAGTCTCATTAGCCAAGTTTTCTCTGTTCACCATCAGCATAGACATTGCTATGACATCTGGAACATAAAAGAGGGTGTTGTTCAATCGTACCTACTGTCTCACTCATATGCCAGCATCGCTCACATTTTGGGTTATTATTTTTTTCTACTAGAATCTCTATTTCATTATTTTTAAATCTGGAGTTTAAATTACAGTCAGATGTAATAAAGATAAATTTTAGTTCATGTTTATAGCTACTAAGGAGATCATATGTTTTATCATCCACGTTTAAGTGGATAGTGGCTTCTAATGATGATCCAATTATATCGTTATTCCTAGCCTCATCTAGTTTTTTTGAAACTAACTGCTTTAATGCAAATAACTTATTACCAACTTTATTTTCATTATCATCTATTAAGAATTCATCATTTACCCATTCATCTAAAAATACTGAATCGAACTTTCTATCACTGATCTGTTGATAAACTTCTTCTGCAGTAAACGATAAAATAGGAGCTATCCAAATATTCATCATTTTTAAAATATTGTAACAAACATATTGACTAGCTCTCCTTGGGCCACCATCAACTTTAGATGTATATAATCTATCTTTAATTATATCTAAGTAATATCCTCCTAGTTGAATAGTGCAGAAATTTTGTATGTCTTGAACTATCTGATGGAACTTAAATTCATCATAATTTCTTCTGACAGATATTTGCAGTATTTGTGCTTGATTGAGTATCCATCTATCAACCAATGTTAACTCATCAGGAGTTTTATTATTTTTATTTGAATAATCAGATATATTAGACAATAAAAACTTTATTGTATTTCTGATTCGCCTGTATCCTTCTGACGCTCTTTTTAAGATTTCTTCAGATATATGCATTTCTTTTGTGTAATCTGTAGTTGCAACCCATAATCTTAAAATATCCGAGCCTTTGCTCTTTATAATACTTTGCGGCGCTATTACGTTGCCTTGTGACTTAGACATTTTTTGTCCATTAGCATCAACTACAAAACCATGAGTTAAAACATTTTTATATGGAGGCTTATCCATAATTGCCATACCTGTTATGAGTGATGACTGAAACCAACCCCTATGTTGATCTGATCCTTCTAAATACAAATCAGCTGTATCTCCTAAACCTCTCTGCTTCATGACAGCAATATGAGAAACACCAGAGTCAAACCATACATCTAGTGTATCAGTGACCATGTAATACTCATCCGGATTATTGATAAGTTTACTTTTGTCAAAATCGAACCATCCTTCGATATTTTCTCTAGAAATTATATCTGCAACTTTATCTAAGATCTTAGAAGTATCTATATGTAGTTCGCTGGTTTCTTTGTTAACGAATAGTGGAATTGGTACTCCCCAAAATCTCTGTCTAGAAATACACCAGTCAGGTCTATTTTTAATCATATTTTTGATGCGATCATAACCCCAGCTGGGGACCCAGTTCACTTTATCTAAATTATCATTTATTTTTTTTCTCAAGGATCCTTGATCCATGCTAACAAACCACTGAGGCGTTGCTCTGAAAATTAGAGGAGTCTTGAATCGCCAGCAATGCGGGTAGCTATGATTATATTTCTCATGATGAAGGATTTTATCATTATCTATTAGACATTTGATGATAGGATCATTCGCTTTCCTGACATGGAGACCGCCAAATAGTTCAAGACTTTCGATAAATATACCCTTATCATTTACTGGATTAAAAACTTCAAGATTATTTTCGAGACCTGCTATATAGTCATCTTGTCCATGACCAGGAGCAATATGAACCAAGCCGGTTCCATTTTCAGTTGTAACATGGTCAGCAGTTATGATTGGGACTACTTTATTATAAAATGGATGTTCTGACTGAAATCCTAACAGGGAATCTCCTGTAAATTTTTTGATAAAATCTTTTGGCGCTATTTCATCTAGGGCTTTTTTAAAAAAATTGTCCACTAGATCTTCGGCTATAATCACATATTTATCTTTTATTTTCACTAAAACATAATCTATGTTGCTACCGATAGCTATTGCTTGATTAGCTGGTAAAGTCCAAGGTGTAGTAGTCCAGATACAACAATATATATCTCCTTTTAAATCTTCTAATGAGAAAATTTTCTTGAATTCATTTTGATCAGAAATTTTAAATAGAATATCCACTGCATCTGACACTAGATCTTTGTATTCAACCTCTGCCTCAGCTAATGCAGATTCAGATTCAATACACCAATGTACTGGCTTAGAACCATGATAAATATGATTATTTTTTAGAATACTTGAAAAACTTTTCACAACTGATGCTTCAAAATCTTTATCCATACTGGTATATGGGTTTTCCCAGTCAGCAACTACACCAAGTCTAATAAAATCTATTTTTTGTTTATTAATTTGTTTTGAAGCATATTCTCTACATGCTTTTCTAAATGCATTCTTATTATCTTTAAATTTAGATTTGCCATACTTTTTTTCTACCATTAGCTCTATAGGCAATCCATGACAATCCCATCCAGGAATGAGAGGCGCATTAAAGCCAGAAAAGGTTTTACTTTTAGTAACAATATCTTTTAGGACTTTATTTACAGCATGACCTATATGTATATCGCCATTAGCATACGGAGGCCCATCATGGAGGATATAATCATCAGATTTAGCATGCTTATCACGAATCTTCTTATACAAATTGATTTTATCCCAAAATTTTAAAATATCTGGCTCTCTTTGAGGCAAGTTAGCCTTCATCGGAAACTTAGTGCTTGGTAGGTTTAATGTATCCTTATAGTTCATATAAATCCTTTAATAAAATTTCTGCTGTCTTTTTATCTTTATTCATTTGTTCAATTAATTCATCCTGATTATCAAATTTGATCTGATCTCGGATCTTATCTATAAATATCACTTTTAATTGTTTTCCATATATATCAGATTCAAAATCTAAGATATTTACTTCTAACACATGGTCTAAACCGGAAAATGTCGGCTTATTTCCCCAGCTAGCTAGACCAAATAATTTTTTATCTTCAAATAAAATATTGACTAAAAATATACCATTTATTGGATAAGATTTATATATTTCTATATTAGCGGTTGGATAACCAAGTCTTCTTCCTCTTTTTTCACCATGAATAACTTCACCTGATAATGAAAAAGGCATGGCTAATAATTGGTTGGCTTCTTTAATTTTTCCATTTTTTATTAATATTCGTATATCTCTACTAGATATCTTATCGTTTGATATTTTGACTAGATCTAACGACAGCAGATTATAATCGCCTAGTTCACTATATTTTTGGAGAAGTTTTATGTTACCCATTCGTTTGTATCCAAATTTAAAATCCTTACCAACAATTAAATATTTCAATGATAATTTCTCAATCAATATCTCTTTTATAAATATATTTTCATTAATTTCCGAAAAACTTTTATCAAAAGGTATAACAATTACCTGCTCTACCCCTAATCCTTCGAAAACTTTGTATTTATCAGACATTTCCATCAATCTAAAAAAATCGTTAGCTTTGAAATATTCTTCAGGCATTTGGTTAAATGTTAATATAGTTGGTACTAAATTATTTTCTTTTGCAATCCGAACAGTCTCTTTGACTAACTCAATATGACCCTTATGCATACCATCAAAATTACCGATTGATATGCAATTGTTGCTAGTTGTTTTTTCTATATTATTAATATCTTTTATTATTATCATGAGAGAGATTTCTTAAATTTATAGCCAAGGATATACATTGAAATAATATAAACTAATCCGCCCATAATGATATATAAGCCTAGCAATAAGCCCCTGATATAATATTCATTTTTAGCAAGCTCTATTGGTTCAATTAAAATACTTCCTAAAATCACCAACATTATTATACAACTTACTATTGAAATAAATGGCTCTTTATTAAAAATATTAGAGTTATAGATTACTTCATCTTTTTTTAATCTCAAGTATAGCAAGATCACCTGAATCCAGGCAGACAAAGATGTTGCTAAAGCTAGCATGGCATGCGCCCCATCAAAGGGATTAGATAAATAATACAGAACAACTATCGTATTCATGAATATGTTAAATGCTACAGCTATCAGCCCATACTTAACTGGCGTTTTAGTATTTTGTCTTGAGAAAAAACCTGTTAGCAAAACTTTCATTAAGATAAAAGCTGGCAAGCCAAGAGAATAAGCCACTAAACTAAGAGAGCTCATATTTGTATCATTGTTGGTAAAACTTCCATACTGGAATAGACTCATGATTATATGATCAGATAACAGTATTAGACCAAACATTGCAGGCAGACTAAAGATCAAAACAACTTTTAATGAATTAGATAAGGTATTTTTAAAACCAATCATATCCTTTGAGGAATATTTCGCAGATAAAAGAGGCAAGATAACTGTTGCAATTGCAATACCAAATACACCTAAGGGAAATTCAACCAACCTGTCTGAATAATAAAGCCAGCTTATACTGCCTGGGGCTAGCATTGATGCGACAATAGAATCCACAATCAAATTAATTTGAACAACAGCAGTACCCACTATTGCGGGTAGCATCAATTTAAGGACTTTATTGACGCCAATGAAACTAAAATTTATTCTTGGCATCACTAGAAGGTTCATCTTGTATAGGAAAGGCAGCTGAATAAAATATTGAATTATTCCTGCAATTAAAACACCATAAGCTAGAGACATTATAGGCGTATAAGACAAATGAGAAGAATATATAGTTGCAGTTATCAGGGATATATTTAGAAGAACTGGTGTAATTGACGGCAGCAAAAACTTATCATATGTATTAAAGATTCCTGCATACATCGCAGTTAATGAAATAAAGAATAAATAGGGGAAAGTAATTTTTAGCATATCAGAAGCAAGTGCATACCGTATATCATATTCAGTAAAACCAGGTGCAAAAATATTAATAATATTCTCTGAAAAAACTATCCCTAATAGAGTTATAAAGAATAATATTAATCCAAGATTACCTTGTATGTAACTAATTAATTTTTTCACCTCTAAGGGTTTTGTCGTTTTGTACTCATTTAATATAGGGACAAAAGATTGAATAAATGCACCTTCAGCAAATAATCTTCTAAAAAAGTTTGGGATCTTAAATGCAACGAAAAAGGCATCTGTATTAGAGGATGCTCCAAATACATTTGCGAAAATAATATCCCTTATAAATCCAGAAACCCTGGATATAAATGTCATCCCACCTACTATAAAAGATGATTTAACTACAGAATTCCTAGTATTTGCCTTGTTTTGGTCGATCATTCGTATCTAAATGTTGACAGTAATCCCCTTCACTGAGATAATCTTGTTTTATTTTACCTTTAATTGGAGAAGATTACATTGGCAAATACACCACAAGCAAGAAAAAGAGTTAGGCAAGCAGTTAAGGCTCGAACAAGAAATGCTGCTCAGAAATCTAATTTTAGATCTAGCATCAAGAAGGTTCTGAAATCTTTGGCTGAGAAAAATAAAGATCAATCCAATGCTAATTTTAAAGAAGCTATGTCTATAATGGATAAATTAGTTATCAAAGGTTTAATCCATAAAAACAAAGCAGCTAGACACAAGTCACGTCTTAATAAACATATACAAAAATTATCCTAGATCTATTTTTCTGACTTGAAATAAGTACCAACTTTCTCATTAGAGAGTATTCTCTTTACGACATCACTTTCTAATCCTGAAGCAATAATTGCGTCAATACCATTTTCAGAAATCATATTAACTGCTTGTAATTTAGTTTTAAAACCACCAGTTCCTAGGTCGCTTTTTTCATGAGAATTATACTCATCAATATTAATATCTTTTATATTACAGTTTTCAATCAATTTAGCATCGTTATGTTTATCTGGATTCTTATTATAAAAACCTGATTGGTTAGTCAGAATTATCATGAGATCAGCATCAATGAGATTTGCAACCATAGCAGCAAGTTTATCATTATCTCCAAACCTTATCTCTTCTGTAGCTACAACATCATTTTCATTAATTATAGGAATAACATTTAAAAGAAGAAGTTTCTCAATCGTTGCTTTTGCATTCATGTATCTCCCATGATCATTCATATCATCATGAGTAAGAAGTACTTGTGCAATTAATCTATTAAAATTATTAAAATATTTTTCATATAAACCCATCAATTGCTGTTGTCCAATTGCAGCTAATGCTTGGAGAGACTCAAGATCTTTTGGTTTATTATTGATATTGAGTATATTCATACCTTGGCTAATTGCGCCAGATGTAACAATAATAAATTGAGTGTTTTTACTCAGAGCAGATACCTGTCTCGTTAAATTTTCTATAATTTCTAAGGATGCAGAATTACTCTCACTGATAAGAGCACTGCCAATCTTTAGTACAACTTTATTATATTTTTTCATCACTCATCTCATCTCTTAAATATTCAATTATATCTTCACATAAATTATTTAATCCTATACCTTCAATAGCAGAAGTATAGTATTTGTTTGATTGAATTGCATCCTTTGCATATTTCTTTAATCCCTCTAGTTCTTGTTGACTAAGAACATCTATTTTATTGAACACATACCATTTATCTTTTTTACTTAGATCCTGATCATAATCTTTTAATTCTTTTGCTATCATGTCAACATCTTTCATTATTTGATCTAGTTTGTTTTTCGATACGTCAATAACATGAAGCAACAACCGTGTACGAGATATATGTTTAAGAAACTGAATCCCTAAACCAGCTCCTGTTGATGCACCAACAATTAAACCAGGTAAATCTGCTACCACAAATTTTTCATAATCGCTTATAAGTACAACCCCAAGATTTGGGTGGATTGTGGTGAATGCATAGTTTGCTATCTTTGGTTTAGCCATACTAACAGCAGCAAGTATCGAGCTCTTCCCAACATTTGGTAACCCAATTAGACCAACATCAGCAAGAACTTTTAGCACAATTTTGAGTTGCCTTTCTTCGCCGACTTTTCCGTCAGTAGTTTTTCTTGGCGCTCGATTAGTTGAGGTTTTAAATCTTGCATTACCAAGACCAAATTCTCCACCTGAGGCAATAACTATTGATTGGCCATCTTTTTCTAGATCACAGATCAATTCTTCTGTATCTAGATCATAAATTACACTACCAGCTGGTAGTTGTATAACTAGATCATCGCCAGATCGACCTTTTTTATTTTTACCTCCACCGGTTTTACCATTAGGTGCGATAAATTTACTTCTATTTCTAAAGTCGGCAAGAGTATTAAGTCCATCTTTAGCCTTAATAATAACAGAGCCACCTTGACCTCCATCACCACCATCAGGACCACCAAAGGGTATATACTTTTCTCTTCTAAAGCTTAGACAACCATTACCACCATTACCAGCTTTAACCAATATTATGGTTTCATCTATAAATTTCATATTATTTGACTGAGGGTTTTAGATATTTTTTGTCGGTAAGACACTAACAAACTTATGTTTGCCTAGACCTTTTTTTTGAAAAGTAACGTATCCATCTGCTTTAGCGAATAAGGTGTGGTCTTTACCGCAGCCTACGTTAGTTCCTGCTTTTACCGGCGTGCCTCTTTGACGAATAATGATATTGCCAGCCTTAACAAACTCGCTACCATATTTTTTTACTCCAAGTCTTTTGGACTCCGAATCTCTTCCGTTCTTGGTGCTACCGCCTGCTTTTTTATGAGCCATTTTTTTACCTTATTTAATTTTTTCTATTTTGACTTCTGTAAAGTCTTGTCTATGACCATGTGATCTCATATAGTGTTTTCTACGTTTAAATTTTACTACACGAATTTTTTTATATCTACCATGTTTTTGTATGGTACCCGTTACCTTGATCTTTGACCCTGAAATCATTGAATTTTTATCATCAAAAGCCATCAAGACATCATCAAAAGATACAGCTGTTCCTTCAGGAGAAGATATTAGATCTACTTTGATAGAATCTCCTTCAGTTACCTTATACTGTTGACAGCCATTTTTGATTATTGCGTACATCTCTTTACCTTTAAAACCAATGATTCTAACTTGTATTTAGTATTTAATAAATACTTTTATCACTATAATTCATATATTTCGTATTTTCTTGTAGAACTAGTACTTTTAGCTATCTATCTGTAATATATGAGAATGACAATTGTATCAATAAATAAGCTCTTATCAAGTGAATTAGGGGCCCTAGATGACCAGTTAAAAGCTAGATCTCAAACCAAAGTAGAGATGATAAATACGCTAAGTGATCATATAATTTCCAGTGGGGGCAAACGGTTAAGACCTATAGTTTTGATGCTTTCAGCATATGCCTCAGATCCAAAAGTCCAAGAAAAAGTCATAGATGCGTCAGTGGTGGTTGAATTTATACATGCAGCAACTTTGTTACATGATGATGTGGTTGACATGTCAAAAATCAGACATAGCAAAGATACTGCGAATATAATTTGGGGAAATAAAGGAGCGGTATTGGTTGGTGATTTTTTATATTCTAGAGCTTTTGAGATAATAGTGGAAATAAATAGATCACTTGTTTATGAAACTCTGGCAAAAACTACCAATATCATCGCTCAAGGAGAAGTTCTGCAGCTCATGAATGTAGGCAATATTGATTTAGATGAAGAATTATATCTCGATATTATTTATAGGAAAACTGCAATATTATTCGAAGCCTCAGCAAAAATAGGCTCAATACTGAGCGATGACAAATATTCTGAGAACCTTGCATCTTTTGGTTTACATTTTGGCAAAGCTTATCAGCTAAGAAATGATTATCTTGACTATTTTGGTGATTCTGAAAAAACTGGCAAGAATGCAATCGAGGATCTTTATGAGGGAAAAGCTACTATGCCTGTCATACACTCACTTAGGAATGCTAATAAAAGCGATCAGGATTTTCTTCGAGAATCTTATGCTAATAGTGAAAACATAGATGGTAATGCTTTCATTAAATTACTCAAAAAGTATAAATCTGATAAATATATTGAAGAAAAAATAAATAAAGAAACTAAGTTAGCAATTTCATCTTTAGATAGTCTTAATTCAAGTAAATATAAAGAGGGGCTTATAAAACTCGCAGAATTCTGCCAACAGAGAACTAGTTAAGATATACGTTAGGCTTACCCATTATTTCAGTTAACGTTTTTCCTGTAGAGTAGCCGTTCATGAATTTTTTACCTAATCCTAGTTTCATCATCCAGTAACTAATTCTTGGATAGCCATATAAAATTTTTGAACCCTTACGATATAATTTCAACTCTTGGGTAAATGAATCCAAAAAATTATTATAAAGCTGATTAGCACTATGTGAGCTATGCTTACTATCAACTATGGCTTTTGCTACATATTTGCCGGAGATAATAGCATTATAGATCCCCTCTCCTAAAAGAGATTCCGCAAAACCCGCTGCATCACCAACTAAAAAAATGTTATCCTTTGCCTTATAACCATCTCCTTCGGTACCTATTGGGAAGGCTGTTATATTTTTTATCTTGTCTGTTTGGAAGTATTGAGAAACAAAACTGAACAAATCTTTCTTTGAAATTTTTTTTGAGTTTTTGTTAGGTATGAGGTTACCTATACCAACATTATAATGTTTGCCTTTAGGGAAGATCCAAGCATACCCAGACTTGTTAAATATAAATTCTGTCACATATTTTGAATCATTTTTCTCAACAATCCCCTCATACGCATACACTGGGGTTTTATATTTTAGATCTGAGGTGAGTTTTCTTACAGTGCTGTTAGCGCCATCAGCCCCTATTAAATAATCAGTCTCATAAGTTTTTCCATCAACTTCCAAAATTACTTTATTTTGAAAATTAGTAATTTGTTTTATTTTATCTACTTTTTGAAATACTGCCCCTTTCTTAATTGTTTGTTCAAAAAAATATGCATCAAATTTATCTCGAATTACCATCACACACGAACCATTATCATGAGATAAACTTACCTCTTTACTGCCCCCAAAGTTAAATTTCATCTTTCTAGCTGTATGTTCTATCAAATGATCTATATTAATTGGTAAATGTCTTAGAGTCTTCATTGTGATTCCTCCTGCGCATGGTTTATGTCGAGGAAATGCTGATTTATCCATTACTAGAACTTTCTTTCCAGCATCAAGTAGTTGATGGGCGCATGAGCAGCCTGACGGACCTGCGCCTATGATAATTACATCAAAAGAATTATTTACTTGATCCATAATAGTGCATATTTGTTTTATATAAGTGCAACAGTTTTACCATATACACTAAAAAAATTTTATGTGTCCATGATTTCATTTTTTTATTAATAATTCAAAGGCTTTATATTATTTTAGTAAATGCTCCAATTTGGCACACTTTGTGCATGTATTTGGACAACAGGAGATTTAAAAATGAATATAATTACAAATAGGATATTTACATTATTTACGTTAATTGGTATTGGTTTATTACCTAATATTGGTTATGCGGAAAATTCTGAACTTTCTGGTGCTAACACGGCCTGGATTTTGACGTCTACAGCTTTGGTGTTATTTATGACGATACCAGGTTTAGCATTTTTTTATGGAGGATTGGTTAGAAATAAAAATGTATTATCCGTTTTAATGCAGTGCTTTGCATTGACATGTCTAGTATCAATAATGTGGGTTGTTGTTTTGTATGGATTAGCGTTTGGCGACGGTGGCTCTTTAAACTCAATCATTGGAAGCTTTGATCAAATATTCATGTCAGGTATAACAAATGAGAGTTTAAGTGGAGATATTCCAGAATCAGTCTTCGCGATGTTCCAGTTAACATTCGCAATTATAACTCCAGCACTAATAGTTGGTGGTTTTGCAGAGAGAATGAAGTTTTCTTCTATGCTTCTATTTAGCACTCTTTGGATGTTGTTTGTTTATGCTCCAATATGCCACATGGTATGGGGCGGCGGATGGCTAGGAAATCTTGGGGTTATGGACTTTGCAGGTGGAACTGTTGTTCATATTAATGCTGGTATTGCAGCATTAGTTGCAGCAGTAATGCTAAGAGAAAGAAAAGGTTTTCCTTCGACTCCTATGCCGCCACATAATCTAACTATGACTGTTGCCGGTGCATCTATGTTATGGGTTGGATGGTTTGGGTTTAATGCCGGTTCTGCACTAGCAGCTGACCAATCTGCTGGTATGGCAATGCTTGTAACTCATATTGGTGCAGCAGCAGGTTCTTTATCATGGATGGGCAGAGAATGGATGAAGCAAGGTAAACCAAGTGTCCTGGGTATAGTTACAGGTATGGTAGCTGGCCTTGGAACAATTACTCCAGCATCTGGTTTTGTTGGACCAATGGGAGCATTATTTATTGGTGTATCCGCAGGATTAATTTGCTATGAGGCTACACAATATATTAAAAAAGTCCTCAAAATAGACGATTCTCTGGATGTTTTTCCAGTTCATGGAGTAGGTGGAATTCTTGGTACAATATTGACTGGAGTATTTGCATCAGCAAGCTTTGGAGGGATGGGTCTCGAAAACTCAATAAGCACGCAAGTATTTATACAAATTATTGGTGTTGTGTTTACTATTATATGGTGTGGGTTCTTCACATACATAATTTTAAAATTGGTTGATAATCTTTTAGGTTTAAGAATTTCAGAAGAAGAAGAGGAAACTGGAATAGACTTAGCAGAACATGGTGAAAAAGGATACAATAACTAAACAATAATATAGTTAAAGCTAGGATTAGAGGGGGAGTTGCATATAAAGATAACGCTTCTAACCTAGCTTCAACATATAAAAGAGGAGATTATTTCTTTTATATATAACTAAATGCACAATTCATGCCAAAACTAGTCAAAAGTATTAATTATTATAAAATGTAGAAAATATAGATTATTTTGTGAATGTAAGCCTTATTAAGACACCCTGATAACTTCAGTATCAAAACTACCATCATCATTTAGAGAAATTTTCCTATATCCTGGTAAAGCTTCAGGATCAATTATAAAATCCTTTGATTTCTCTTTAGCCTGATAGCATGTGGATGGTGTTGAAAAAAGTTTTGTCGATCCCATGTTAAGATTAAACTCATTGTGAATATGACCCCACGATACTGCCTTGATTTTATCGTATTTCATTATTCGATCAGTTAGTAATTCAGCATTTTCTATTATCATGGAATCCATTGAAGCAGAACCAATTTGAACAGGGTGATGATGTAAAAATATAATAATATTTTCATATAACGTATTTGAAAGAACTTTGTCAAAACATACTAGTTCTTCGCTTTTAAGAAGTCCGTTAGGCGAGCCTTCTTTTTTTGTATTAAACATAAAAGCTCCCCAGTTATTAAAAGACTCAAAATTTTTAAAAAAAATATTCTTATTATTTGATAAGGTTTTTAAGAGAGATGGAGAGTCATGATTGCCAGACATCAGGTAAATTGGTGTTTCAAAATCTTTTAACAGCTGCATTAGATGATCATAGGACTCTATAGAATAGTCATTTGAAAGATCACCACTTAAGATCAAACAGTCTATATTTTTTTCATTAATCCTTATACTTTCTATAACCATATTAGCCGATTCAAAAGTATTAACACCATTACTGACTTTATCTTTCGATTTATTGAGATGAAGGTCTGTAATTTGAATTATTTTTGTACTCATAAACTCAGTTTTATTTGGTTATAGTTATATTGTAATGTATGAAACGCGGAAAATGTATATTTAACCTCATAAAATGTTTTGAGACTATTAAATCTATGGTATATTGTTCAAACTATGAAAAAAGATACTCATCCAAAATATCAACCAATTATATTTCATGATGTTACATGTAATAAGAGTTTCTTGATATCTTCAACTCTGTCTCCCAAAGAGACCATGAAGTATGAAGATGGTAATGAATATCCTGTATATAAAATAGAAACTTCTTCTGAATCTCACCCGTTCTACACAGGTAAGGGTAGAATAGAGACAAAAGAAGGAAGAATTGCTAAATTCCGTAAAAAATATACTTCAAAATAGTCCTTAACTAGTACACTCCATTAGCCAAATATCTAAATACATAATAAAAGTATGTATTTTTTATTCTATTTGCTTGACAGCTCTTTTTTGTTGATATAATGTTATGTACAAGACATGGACAAAAGTTATAAATATTAGACAACATTAATATTATAATATATTTGTCCAGATATATATAGACAAAAATACGACGTAGGAGGAGTATTATGTTAACAATATTCGCAAACATTAAATATTTGCTTGCCCCAGTATTAATACTTGTGACTTTCGCAGGTGTACTAGCAGGTGGAATATTTGCATGGCTTGGTGTGGCATTGTTATTTGTAGGTATCGTAATCGATACACTTATCAAGAAACAAGCATCAAGTGTCATGCACAGTGATTCAGGAGAAACACTAGCAAGTCCAAAATTTCAAAACATGGTGATGTACTTTATGTTACCAGTATTTGTATTACTACAACTTGCACTAGCATGGCGTGTATATGGCTTTATGACAGGAGTACCTGTAGAAGTAACATCAGTATGGATGGGTCTAATTCCAATTACCTCAGGAATTACAGGTCTTGACTTGATTGGTGCGACTCTATCAACAGGAATATTCGCTGGTATAGGCATCATATACGGGCATGAATTGTCACATTGCAAAGGTTTTGCATTTATCATTTCAAGAATGACTATGGCACTATCTGGCTCAGCACATTTCTGTTATGCACATGTATACAACCATCACCTAGAACTTGCAAGTGAAGATGATCCAGCAACTGCACCACGTGGGCGCACAATTTATGGTCATTACTTACTATCATATCTAGGTCAATCAAAATTTGTATTTAACATGGAAAAAGAAAGACTAAACCGTATGGGTGTATCTTTCATTTCATGGCAAAATCGTTGGATCCGTGGTTATCTGATGTCAGTACCTTCAGTCGCATTATTTTTTGCAGCTGGTGGATGGATAGGCGTATCTGCGTTAGCAGTAGTATGGGTTGTTTCAAACTTTGAGTTAGAAGCTTTGAACTATCTAGAGCACTACGGCTTAATACGTGTAAAAGATCAACCTATTGACTATCGTCATAACTGGGATAACAACACATTGTTCACAAGTTGGTTCTTCATCGAAATTGGTCGTCAAGCTGACCATCATGATCGTGGTGAAACACACTTTTGGGAGCTTGAGAATGTAGGCGCACCTAACACAGGATGGGGCTACTTCACAATTTTTGCGCTAGCACTAGTACCACCAGTATGGCATTGGTATATGCGTAAAAGATTAGCTACATGGGACGAAAAGTTCGCAACAACTGAAGAAAAAGCGATTGCAACAAGAATCAACAAAGAAGTTGGTTATGAAGGTACGCGTTTCGAAGGTGATGAACTATCATTCCCAATTGAAAATTAAGGATAGTATATATCATAAGGAAATGATGATGACCCCTCTATTTTAGAGGGGTCATTTTTTTGCTAATAATGCAGTTGTATATCTTTGCTTATACCTCTGTAGATATAAGAACACCATCCACACTTGTACTTCAATCCTAAGTTACATGCTAACTTAAATAGAATTTCATCTACTAATTCATTATTAATATTATTAATATTAAATTTAATATAATAATGATCAGGATTTTCTATATTTTGGTGAGTACACAATAGATTACTTATCGAACCTTTTGTAGGTGATAGACATAAGAACTCTCTTATATCATTATTCACTCTAACTGTTGGTAAGAGTGATTTATCACTATTACTACTCAGTGATAATATTATACACACATAAGACTCATCTAACTTAGAGTCTTTTATGATTAAATCATTAATCACTTTTGCAAATATGCTGCTTGATACAGCATGGGTCTTAATTTTCATTTTCCTCTCCTCTTTAGTGTTTTACCTGATCGGTATTGGTCACAAGCTGAAGATCAACAAACCAAAAAAAAACCACCATACGCTAAGCATTGGTGGTTTACCGATCGCTTTAGCTATTTAACGCCGGCAAGCTGAATTTCAAAACGGCGTATTTCAATTACAACAAATTAGGGAATTAATGTCAATAGATAAACTATGATAATGGGTGTTTAAAATACTTTAATATCCCAAATTCTTTAGTTCTATCATCTAAACCAAGTTTAGTTCTTTCAAGATCGTTAGCATCTTTATATGTAAAAAATATTTTATCCCAAATAGTTAATATCGAACAATAATTTGCCTCTCTAGATTCTTTTTTAATCGTATGATGATTGGTATGATATCTTGGCGTCACTATAAACTTCTCTAAGGTAGCATTCATTTTATCTGGTAGATCAATATTAGAGTGATGGAACTGATTGCTCATGGATAAAATAATTTCGTAAAAAATAAATATAGAAATAGGAATACCTATCAAGAATATTAAAGATACCTTAAATATAGATGATAGTAATAGTTCTCCAATATGGAATCTTAAGGAAGTAGTCACATCTAGATGAGTGTCTAAATGATGTACTGAATGAAATCTCCAAAAAAAACTAATAGTATGGTTTATCCTATGCCACCAATAAAATGCTAGGTCAAGTAACATCAAGCCAATTAAACTTTTGATAAAAAAATTAATTTCGAGATTATTAAGTAGCCCATAATTACTTTCATTAATGATAAGCAGGGCAGGTATAATAATAAACAGCGAAGGCAATCTCATAATTAATGTATTTATGAGGGCTATGAGTCCATGAAAACCAATACGCAAGATTCTTCTACTAGTCCAAGTTCTTTTAGGAAAGTAGCTCTCAACTATAAGCATTAATAAGAAAAACATTACAAAAAAAATGAGTTTTAGGTTTGTAAGAAGCTCAATCATTCTTTTATACTATCATCTATTGGAATAGAGAGTCATTATACAATATACTAAAAAAATTAATAATATTTAGGAAACAAAATGACAAAGCCAAATGAAAGACATAGATTGAGTCGGATAATTGCAACCCTGGGACCATCAACAGATAATGAGAAGGAATTAATCACTATGTTAATGGCAGGCATTGCTAGACAGTGGACAGACGGTGTTGATATTGCTAGGGTTCTTTACAGTGATGGAGAAAGCATTGCTAAAAACAGAATTGAGATATTTAGAGGTCAATCTAATAAAAGAAATCTATCAACTCAGGTATATTTAGATTCTGATGAAGACAATATTGATCTTGATAAATATATAGCTTTTGCAAATTCGATTAACCCAGATATTATTTCTTTTCCAAAATCTATAGGATTAGAACTGTTTTCTAGTTTAAAAGAAAATCTTAATAAAAATATTAAGATAAGCTTAAGATTAAGAAGTTCAGATACCTTTGCTGACCTTGGAGATTATTATGATCATTGTAGCTATGTAATGGTAGAATCTTCTTCTCAAGATATAGTTGATAATAAGCTTGTAGAAAATGCTAAATTAAAAAATGTTGAACCAATTTACCTAGCAAAAATGCCTACATTAATGAAAGGTCAGGTACAATCTAGAGAGGAGAATTTTGAAATTGGGCATACTCTGGAAGAAGGTTTTGATATTGTGGCGTTATATGAAGAAACAGCACAAGGACCATATCCTGCAAGATCTGTTAAGTGTATAGATGAAATTGCAGTAGAGTCTGAAAAGCTTCGTGTAAATCCATTTGCAGATTTACTAGAAAAAATAATGAGTATTTTTAAAAGAACAACTTAACCAGGAGGCCATCCAAAAGGTCTTCCTGCCAATATATGTAAATGTAAATGGAACACTGTTTGACCTGCTTCAGAGCCATTGTTTATGATAATCCTATAATCTGTTATACCCATATCAGACGTTACTTTTTTCGCAACTAGCAGTAAATGGCCTAATAAATTCTCATCTTCGTCATTAGCATCACTTATCTTAGCAATATTTTTCTTTGGTATTATCAATATATGTGTAGGCGCTTGGGGACTAATATCATTGAAGGCTATCGATAGATTATCCTCATAGACAATATCTGCAGGTATTTTTTTATCAATTATCTCTTGGAAAATATTTTCAGACATACTTTTTCATTTTTGCCATATAAGAAGTTTTTAATTTCTCTAAATCTTCCGACGGCATTGGGCTATCAGATTCATTTTTTGTGGTACTTTGATTTTCTGATATCTTTCTGAGTAATACATTAGTTTCTTCCTGAAGTTTTATTAATTTCTTAAAAAAAACTAGGCCATTTAATAAAGTCAAAACAATCATGACAAAAAGGAGTAGTTGTATTATTTCCATCACTGCATCTCCTTTATAAATTTTATTACTTCTTCAACATGACCTTTTACTTTCACATTTCTCCATATATTTAAGACTTCTAATTCACGACTAATCAAAAAGGTACTCCTGTCTATCCCCATATATTTTCTTCCATAGAGACTTTTTTCTTTTATAACATCAAACATTTTACACACCTTTTCACTCTCATCAGATATTAGAGGGAATTTAAATGAATATTTGTTTATAAATTTTTCATGTGATTTTATAGTATCTCTTGAAACGCCTACAACATTCCAACCTAATTTCTTAATTTTGTTAAGGCTATCATTAAACTCATTACTTTCTGTTGTGCATCCTGGAGTTAAGTCTCTGGGATAAAAATATAATATTAGATTTTTGTTTAAGTAATCCGATAACATTTTCTTATTATCAGATGAAACTACTGCGAGATCTTTAACTTTTTTCCCTATGTTTATTTTCATTTAAACCTCATCAAGCTCTTTTGGTTTCAAAGCCCTAGCTTCATCAACTAGTAAAATAGGAATATCATTCTTTATTGGGTAAGCTAGCATAGACTCTTTACAGATTAATTCATTTGTTTTATCAACATAAATAAGATTATGACCTGATTTTGGGCAAACAAGAATATCTAATAAAAATTTATCCATATGAACTATAATTTATCATAAATATATGTTAATAAAAAATATTAATGACATAGTTTTGATATCTGTTTATAATATAACAATGAAAAAATTACTATCTTTAATACTTTTTACCATACTGTCTTCTAATGCTTATTCATTCATGTCCGGTGTTAGTCCTGAGAAAGATGGAGGTCCAAAATTAGTACTACTCGAAGGTGTCATACATAAAGGCCCACCAGGTTCATCTGTTACTGTTGGTTATGGAATTATCAAAAATAATACCGATAATGATTTAGTGATTACAGGTGTAAGATCTCCCGTATATGATGAAGTCCAGATTCACTCAATGGAGTATAGTAACTCTGGTACAGCTAAAATGATTCATCAGAATACGTTATTAATACCAGCTCGACAGGAAGTAGTTCTAGATAGTGGCGGTTTACATCTTATGCTGATGGGACCAAGAAGAGATATTGAAGTAGGGCAGGATGTCAAAATGATAGTGCGAGATAAACAGGAAACTAGATATATGTTTAACTTAATCGTTATAGATCCAAGGCATAATCATGGTAGCCATGACCACCATATGCACTAAAACCATCTTCTGACAGATATTTTATAGCTAAGATATTTTTCTCCAAATTTTTCCTCTAAATATTTTTCTTCTGGAATAATTACATAGTATTTTAATACTAGATAAGTAAATAAAGTAAAAATAGTTATGTGTATCACGCTCAGTAGCATTCCAATCCCAATTTGTAATATTAATAATCCAAGATACATTGGATTTCTTGAATAAGAATAAATATTATTTTTGATGATTAAGCTAGAAGGCGAGGTTGGGATAGGGTCTTCGTTGACATCAGTAAACTCTTTTAATGAAAAATATAAAATTAGTAATGCGATTATAATTAAAAAACCTCCTATCAGTCTAGAGCGAAAGATGTCTAGTTCTTCTGGAACATCATATACTTGAAAGTAATACATATTCGTCATTGATACAAGAAATGCAAGGTTTATAAAAAATAAAAAAATAACAGGGGGGAAAGATATAACTTTAGCTCGATCAGTCATATCCGCAGGATAGTAGAATATGTGTATCAATACTAAAGCTAAAAACATAGGAATAGACGACAATAGCGATAATATTAAAGCGTCTTCAACAATTATCTGATTTTCGCTGAAGTACCAGTTAAAGAACTCATAATAGTTAGAGATCGAATAAAGCATTAGTATATATATAACTACTTTTTTAAACATATTTTGATATTCTTAAAAAATCTTCAACACTCAGAACTTCAGGGCGGTGTTTTGGGTTTACAGACAGGCTCTTAAGAGCATTCTCATCAAGATATTCTTTTAGGGATGTTTTTATCATTTTTCTCCTAGCGGTAAACATCATAGTGACAAGCTTTTTAAACTTTTGTTCATTATTATTTCTAAATGGCAATGCCTTCGGGATTAATTTTATATATGATGACTGAACTTTCGGTTTAGGTACAAAAACATTTGGAGAAATATCAAAGAGTTTTGTGACTTTAAAATATACCTGTGTCATAACGCTCAATCTGCCATAAACCTTAGATCCTGGAGTCGCTACCATCCTATCTACTACTTCTTTTTGAAGCATTAAATGCATATCAGTTATAACGGATGTAATGGGTAACAATTTAAATATAATTTCAGTTGATATGTTATATGGTAGATTTCCTATGATACGGGTTTTGCCAAGAAGATATTCTGAGAGATTACATTTTAATATATCACTATTCACAATCTGTACATTATCTGACTCAATATATTGGCTTTGTAGAATAGGCATTAAGTCTTTGTCTTTTTCTATTAGAATAATATTTTTAATCTTATCTAATAAAGGTGTTGTCAGCGCACCTTCTCCAGGACCAATCTCTAGAAAAGAGTCAGTAGTTTTAGGTTTAATGGCGATAACAATTTTATTAATAATATTTTTATCATTTAAAAAATGTTGACCGAGTTTTTTTTTATAATTTCGCATTACTTATAAATTTAGCAATTCTTATGGCTTCCACAAAACTTGAAATATCTATATTTCCTGTACCAACTAAATCTAAAGCAGTTCCATGATCTACTGAGACCCTTGTGATTGGTAATCCAAGGGTAACATTAACAGTTCTCTTAAAATTATTAAATTTTATAACTGGCAAACCTTGATCATGATACATAGTCAAAATTATATCAAAACTCTCGATATATTTTTTTAGAAAAGCTGTATCTGCTGGAATAGGTCCTTCGACCATAATTTTCTTTTTACGCATTTCCAGAATCGCTGGTCTAATGATCATAGAATCTTGTTTCCCAAGCATACCGTCTTCACCAGCATGTGGATTTAATCCAGTAACTAATATTTTTGGATTTTGTATGCCGAATTTATTTTTTAAATCAGCATGAATGATGCGGATAGTTTTTTTTATAGATTCAATTGTTATATATTTATATACATTTTGTAATGGAACATGAGTAGTATGAAGAGCTACCTTCATATAAGAATTCATCAGCATCATCACTGATTTATGTTTGCATATGTCAGCCAAAAACTCTGTATGTCCGGAAATTTTATAACCACCATCATTTAAAACTGACTTACTTATTGGCCCTGTTACCATAGATCTAGCTTTTTTTGCCAGACATAATTCTGCAGCTTTCTTGATAGTATCCATTACATAGGTTGCATTTTTTGGATTAAGTTTTCCAGGTGTATTTTTTGTAGTGAGATTTATAGGTAAGATATTAATAACAGAGGGACCTGCATGCGTTTTAGAGTCAATATCATCAAGAATATTTAGTTTAATTTTTTTTTTAAGCGTTTTAGCACTCGTCTGAATTAGACATGGATCTGCAATTACTACAGTATTCCTAGTAAGATATTTTTCTGCAAGCATAACGCATAGGTCTGGCCCTATCCCAGCTGGCTCACCTAATGTAATTAGTATTTTATTCAAATTTAAAACTCTTTAATTTCAATATATGCCTGCTCTTTTAACTTGGCAACCCAATCATCTCGTTCTGCTTTAGCTTTATTTGATCTAATGATATTTGCAACATTTTTCCTGACCAATGATTTTGTATCGTCAATAGATCGCATATTTTCTACATATAATATATGCCATCCAAATCTAGACTGAAATGGGTCGCTAATCTTTTTTAGTGGTGTATTTTTCATGATATCAGAAAATTCTTTAACCAAAGCCTCAGGTCTTTGATATCCTAGGTCTCCGCCTTTATAACCTGACCCCTTGTCTTCAGAGAACTTTTTAGCAAATAGTATAAAATCATCTAAATCTTTAATCTCATTTTTTATATCTAACAAATTCTTCTTAATTTCTTCACTATTAGTCATTACATTTGGCTTTAATAGTATATGTCTAACTTTATATTCATTTACTATGGTGGATGTTTTATTAACTGAGTCTACAACATTAAGAACATGATAACCTTTTGAACTAGTAATTATTTCTGTAAATTTATCATTTAATTTACCTCTGAGCGCTCCTAGAAAAATATTTGGCAACTTATCTTGCTGGACTAGACCAATATTTTTTATCTTAATATTAACGTTATCATACTGTACTTTTGTATTATTAAATCCTTGTTTTAAAATGCTTGAGTAAATATCATTGATAACATCTTTATCGAGTTCTTTCCGTTCATCTTCTATTACAAATTCAATCAAATCATATTCAATATTACCATGTTGATTAATATCTTCTCTTTTAATAAAGTTTTCTACTTCTTCCTCTGTAACATTCATTCTAGAGTAAAATTGTGAGACAAATAATGTCTCTATAGTCATTTTATTTCTTAGATCATCTATAAATTTAGAATAGTTACCTCCCTGATCTATTACTGTTTTTCTAAAGTCATTAATTGATAAATTCTGGGTAGAAGCTATACGTTGGAGTTCATTCTCCAGAGCTATGTCTGAAATCTTTATTCCAAATCTATCTGCAGCTTGAATAAGTAAACTAGTTTCAACTAGATCCTGTATAGCTTTGTTAATTATTTCTTGATCAGATAGCATGCTATATTCTTTAGAAATGATCTCTGGAGATAAATTATCTATAACATTCTGAACTTCAGACTTAAGTATTACTTTGTCATTGACAATTGCAATAATCCTATCGTCATAATTAGCAGCATTCGCAATCAATGGAATTGTTAAAAAAAATAAAGCAAATATATTCTTCATTACACTAGTAATCAAATACATCTTGATACCCCAGAATACCTTCTCTTAGTAACTCAGCAGTTTGATTGTTTGATGTTGCGATTCCTTTTGGTAAAAATTCAAAATAGAATGCATTATCAGATTTAGTACCATTCCAATAATCTCTTATAACAAACTTTAATCCATAACAACAACTCTCATACTCAAAACCAAACATTTTCTCAATCATATCCTCTTCATTGCTTCGTCTGTTATTAAAAGAATAATTAATTTTACCCACTAATGATAACCTACTGTTAACTGGAATAACTGCAGAAAAATCAACCTCCTCTTGAGTGCCTCTTGAGAACCTGTAACTAGAGTTAAATATCTGATTTTGCTTTCCATATGGTCTTTTATAAGATAATCTTATCTGATTTTTTTCACCATAACCTCTATGTGGATTAAATTCAGAATATCCTGAAAGTCTCCAGTGGTCTGCTAATCTCGCATTGACTAAACCTAGTACGTTTGAGACGTTTGTATGACTTGTAACACTATCATTCAAATTTACGGATCTATCATCGAGATAAAAAATTTGTCCTATGGTTCCTCTTAAAAGCTCATTACCATTAGATGTGTCAACAATACTTGATGTTAAAGCCAAAGTTAGTTGCTTTGCATCATTTAGTCTATCTTCGCCATAAAATTTATTCTCTGAAAACAAATTATATTTCAAATCATTTTCACCGGCATCAAAAATTGGAATGTTATCTTGATTTGATGCAGGTATGTATAAAAAATACATTTCTGGTTCTAAAGTTTGAAAAATATCTTTAGTATGCATTTTGTCAAATATCATTTTACCTCTAAGGCTGAATATAGGTGTTGTATCAGAAATACTATTGTTGGAATTGCCAGAGAGACTATAAGATCTATGTTTTACACCAAATTTAGGAGTTATTTCCCAACCTATATTTTTTATAGGGTATTCAACAGAGGGATATACTGTAAATCTTGTACCAGTAGCTTTATAGACATAAGTATGATCAAAAACTGATAATTCACTATTAACTTTATAATTAAAATCATTATTTTTTTCATGACTTGAATATTCGAGTCTAGCTTGAGGTAGGACGCTATACTGTTCTTGGAGATCAGTTTTAACTAGTTGATAATCTGTTGCCCTAATAGATGTATTTAAGCGGCCAAATTCACCATAATCTATTCTATCCATTTTAAACTCTCTAGTAATATGCGTTCTACCTATTCTTGATACACTATTACCAAAGTCCTCAAGAAAAAATAAATCAGAAATCCCTCCAATATCTATTTTTGAGTTTATGAGAGAGCCAGCCCACAACCCATTATCATCCGCGACAAGAGTATTTTTATATACCCTATCGTCCCTCAGATAATATGCATGACGGCTTGTACCTTTAATGTCATCCTTGCTCATCTCAGAAAGCTGAATCTCAGTATTGCTATAATCTGTTTTGTAACGAAATTCACCATCTATCATCATACCTCTGCCGGAATAACTCGTTGGAGTTAATGTAAAGTCCATATTCTCTGCAATATTGAAATAATAGGGAGTTGAAATAACAGTTCCGCTTTCACCAGAACTTCCAATTGATGGAAGTAGAAAACCAGTGTGCCTATCTTTACTTAATGGAAAACTGAAAAATGGCGAATACAATATCGGCACATCTTTATATTTTAGAAGTATGTTATATGCATGACCCCTGTCTGTATCCCTATATAGAATAGTTTTAGATGATACTATTTCCCAGTCTGGATCATCTAATCCACAGGTTGTGTAGCTACTAGGTGTTAAATAAATAATGCCATCATTATCTATAAATATATCTTCTGACAGCCCTCCACCCGGTCTCCTTTGAGTGGGAAATTTATATTTAGTAGTGGAGAATGAAACAGTATCATTTTGGCTATTATAACCACCTTTATTTGCATAAAGTGATAAATCTTCAGTTAAATATTTAACATTACCATCAGCTGCCAGAACACCTGTATCTGCATTGAAGACAGCCTTATCGGATTTTATTAAATCATCTGCTCTTTCAATTTCAACATTACCTGAAGCATAAAATATGCCATCTTCATCTTGATTTTGCTTGTCTGAGCGAACTTCTAGCGTATCTTCATCTGCATTAAACAAAGTCTTCTGTGACAGATAATCTTCAAATTCATCATCTATGCAAACAGGTAGTTTATTTTTTTTTATAGAGCTTAAATAGTCAGTTCTTTTCGCAATTATAATTTCCTGATTAGCATTTTGTTCATCAACAGGTTTGATATTTTCGTCTATCGGAGCATTCGTATAATCACTTATAATTTCAGAGCCCATTTTCTTTATGAGTTTGTCTTGGTTATAGACTTCACCCACCTTTTCATTTTTAAATACTATTGTAATTCTTTTTGGCTCAGTAAAACCTTTTGCTGTTCTTTCGTAATAAAGATAGTCCCACCTGTCAACATGAAATAAATCAATGATTGAGGGACTTCCAAGCAAAAACCTTACTTGCTCTTTACTAAGGCCGGGTACGACTTTATTTAGATTATCTATATCAAGTAGCACACCTTGTTCTATCGGAGTTTTATATGGTTTTGGTAACCAGCTTGGACCAGATTCAAGAAATTCAAGAATTTCTTCATCTGGCAGGGAGATACCGGGAGTTGCAGCAGCATGTGTATACATACTATTGAATAATACTAATATAATTGTGCTATGTATTAATCTTTTAATATATGGTCTAAACATGATAAAAATGATTATATCATGTAATTAAAAACAGGGTAGTAGTACTTGAGTCCTTGCTTGTTAGCTAGCCTTTAAAACTGAAGCAATCTTGCTTGATAATTCAAGAGGATCATTCCCGCCAATCATGTTATGAAGTATGCCTTTGCTTTGGTAAAAATCTATTATAGGAGCAGTTTGCTCTTGGTAGACATTTAACCTGTTTTTTACGGTTTCTTCTTTATCATCTTCTCTTTGATATAGTACACCACCGCCTTCACATTTATCTCCTACTTTGTCTCCTTTATCTGTATTTCCAATATATCCACTAGTAGTACATAATAATCTTCCAGTGCATCTTTTGATCAACGTTTCAAATGGAACGTCTATTAAAAAGACATATTCTAGTGCAATGTTCTTAGCTATAAATAGTTCATCCAAACTTTTTGCTTGCGAAATATTTCTTGGATAACCATCAAGTATAAAACCTTTTTTGCATTCGTCTTGGTCAAGTTTTTTTGAAACTAGGGATAGAACTAAATCATCACTGACAAACTTTCCAGTTGACATGATTTCTTGAATTTCTTCTCCAAGGCTTGAACCACCTTTTATTTCTTCTCTCAGAAGATCACCTGTTGAAATTTGGGGAATACCAAACTCTTTTATGATAAATTTTGACTGCGTACCCTTGCCGCAACCTGGTGCTCCTAAAAATAATATATTCATAATTCTTCTCCTAATAGTTACAGTAATGGCGCAATTACAAGACTTACTATTGCCATCACATTAATTAAAATATTCATTGACGGGCCAGAAGTATCTTTCAATGGATCACCCACTGTATCGCCAACCACTGCAGCTTTATGTACATCGGAACCTTTCCCACCAAGATTTCCTTGTTCAACGAATTTTTTTGCATTATCCCATGCTCCACCAGCATTAGACATTGTTAAAGCTAACAAAACGCAACCTAGTAGCCCACCACCTAGTAAACCACCTAACATTTCAGGGCCAAATCCTAAACCTATTACAACTGGAGAAAACACAGCAATTGATCCTGGCAGTATCATTTTCTTTAATGCTGCTGTCGTTGCTATTTCAATACATCTTGCATTATCTGGTTTTCCAGTACCTTCTAGTAAACCAGGTATTTCCTTAAATTGTCTTCTGATCTCATTTATCATTTCATAAGCAGCATCACCTACAGCAGTAATTGTTAGTGATGCTACAAGAAATGGAATCATTCCACCTATAAACAAACCTATTAACACATTGGTGTCGGTAAGTAATAATTCAATGGGAACTTCTCTTCCATGATTTACTTCTTGAACAAAAGCAGTAATTATAGCTAGTGCAGCTAAAGCTGCTGCTCCAATTGCAAATCCTTTCCCAATAGCTGCTGTAGTATTTCCAACTTCATCTAGACTATCAGTAATTTTTCTTGTGTCTTCTCCTAGCCCTGCCATTTCAGCAATACCACCTGCGTTGTCAGCTACAGGACCATATGCATCAATAGCCATTGTAATACCGACTGTTGCCAACATACCAACAGCAGCGATTCCCACTCCATATAAATCTGCATAAGCATTGGCTATAAATATAATCACAGCAATCGATAAAATTGGAACAACAACCGATTCTAACCCAATCGCTAAACCTGTTGTGATAACAGTAGCTGGGCCAGTTTCACCTTGACCAGCAATTTTTCTAACAGGAGCACCACCAGTATAATATTCTGTTACTAATCCAATAATTACGCCACCAAATGTTCCAGCTAAAACTGCATACCAGATACTAGAATTAAGAGAGAGTAAGTCTATAACTAAATATGAAAAAAATATAAATATAACTGCTGCAGAGAAAGTTCCACCTCGAAGTGCGCCACTTATTTTTTCAGTTGATGTCGTTCTTGCAAGATATTTGACTATCAGAATACCTGATATTGAACATAGCAGCCCTAGGGATGCCAATGCTAGAGGAAGAAACATTAATGATTCTCTGGGACCTAGTTGATCAATCAGAGATACACTTAGTGTAGATGCAATCGCTATTGAGGCAATTATTGAGCCACAATAAGATTCAAATATATCTGAACCCATGCCAGCAACATCACCCACATTATCACCCACATTATCAGCTATAACACCTGGGTTTCTTGGGTCATCTTCTGGAATTCCGGCCTCAACTTTACCGACTAAATCAGCACCAACATCGGCACATTTTGTAAATATACCGCCACCTACTCTAGAAAATAACGCCACTACCGAAGCACCCATGCCAAAACCATGTATTACAGAAGCAGTTTTAGGGTCACCACCAAATAGAAAATATAACACCCCTAAACCTAATAAGCCCATCGCAGCAACGGTCAAGCCCATTATAGATCCACCAAAAAAAGCCACAGTTAAACTCTCTGATATACCAAATTTGTTTGCAGAATTTGTTGTCCTAACGTTTGCCTTAGTTGATGTGTACATGCCAATAAATCCTGTCGCAGATGAACAAAGTGCTCCAATTACAAACGCTAATGTACTCTCTGCCCCCAGTCCTACAAAAACACCTACTGTGAGTAAAAGCGAGAAGACAAACAGAATTGAATATTCTTTTTTAATAAAAGTCATTGCTCCAAGATGAATCTCATCAGCAATTTCAACAATTTTACCTTCACCAGCTGAAAAGCCTAGAATAAATTTATATAGGAAAAAGGCTGTGATTAAGCCAATAATACCCAGGTAAATAGGTAATAAGTCTAAGTTAAACATAATAGCTCCAGGTCAATTTTTTTTACAATACATATAAAATTATCAGTTCTTGCACAATTTTGATATTCTTTTAATAGAACTCTTAATATAATCATGTTATGAAAACAAAAGCTCGAGAAGACTCTATCAGAAAACGCCATAATTTTGAAGAAAAATATAGTCGTGACCCGATGAGTAATGCAGAAAACGAGAGAAGATCTCATAGATTAAGAGCTCTTATTGCAACCGGGATTGTCTTTATTTTTTTCACCACATATATATCTGAATTATATGAAGTTCAAGTATCTGAGCATAGTTATTATACTGTAAAATCAGATTCTAACAGAATAAGAATAAGACCAGTCCAAGCAACTAGAGGTCTTATATATGATAGAAATGGAAAAACTCTTGCTGATAATATTAATACTTTTAATCTGATTGTAAAAAAAGAGTTAATAAGTGATAAAGAAATTTTTCTACAAAATCTTCAAAAACTTTTAGTCCTCAATCCTAATCAAATAAAAAGAATATCCCAACAATTTCAAAATAGACGCCTGAAAGACATAACAATTTTAGAGGACATTTCATTAGATGATTTCTCTAAGATAGCAGTTGATAGGCATGTATTACCAGAGATTGAGTTAGTGCCAAAGTCAAAGAGGAGATACTTATCGCCATATGCTATGTCTCATGTTCTGGGATACGTTGCAAAAGTTTCTGATGATGACATTGAATCAGACGTAGTAAAAGTTCATGAAGGAATGACAGAAATCGGAAAACTAGGAATTGAGAGATTTTACCAAAATATTTTATCCGGAAAACCTGGATATGAAAAGTTAGAAACAGATGCGAAAGGAAAAGTCATTAGAGTTATTGAAAAAAAACAACCAGTAAGAGGGGATGATATTTATCTAACATTAGATCTTAACCTTCAACAATATATATATAACAAAGTAGATAAAAAAGAGGGAGCGATAATTGTTATGGATCCTAATAATGGCGATATTTTATCATTTGTTAGTTTCCCTGGTTATGACAGCAACCTTTTTACTAAATCTATATCCACTAAAAAATATAATGAATTGATAACCGATAAAAGAAGACCATTGATTAATAGAGTAATATCTGGTCAATACCCGCCTGGTTCTACATTAAAACCTTTTGTTGGTCTAGTCGCTTTAGAGGAGCAGATTATCGATTCAACTAAATTAGTTAATTGTGATGGAGCATATGAACTTAAGAATCACAGCAGACCATTTAAGTGTTGGAAGAAAACAGGGCATGGGGATACTGACTTATCCTATGCATTAGCTCAATCTTGCGATGTTTTCTTCTATAGAGTTGCTCAGTTAACAGGCATAGATACTATAAGCGAAAATTTATATAAGTTCGGTTTTGGTCAAAAAACATACATTGATTTATATGGTGAAAAGTCAGGGTTAATTCCAGATCGTGAGTGGAAAGTTAAAACAAAACAGCTCCCTTGGTATCAAGGGGAGACACTTAATGTTGGAATCGGACAAGGTTATTTTTTAGCTACACCAATTCAGTTAACTTTGGCCACATCAATTTTGGCGACTAATGGTAACACTTATACCCCTCATTTACTGAAAGGCTATAAGAGTAGCTCGACTAGAGAAATATTTAATTATAATCCTCATGATAATAAATTTACTACAGTGATTGAAGATGAAAATTATTTAGACATTGTCAAGCATGCAATGTGGAGGGTAGTCAATGAAAGGAATGTTGGTACAGCTTCAAGTATGAGAAAAGTTGCTAATATAGAATATGCTGGAAAAACTGGAACTGCGCAAGTCTATAATCTTGATGCAGGAAAATCTGATAAAAAGATATTACAGGATCATGCTTTATTTATAAGTTATGCTCCATATGAAGCCCCTGAAATAGTAGTTACAGTAATTGTTGAACATGGTGGAGGAGGTTCCTCGACTGCGGCACCACTAGCTAGAGATATTATAGATTTCTATATACAAAACAAAAATAAGAAGATTGCGCATAATGAATGAGTATATTGAAAATAACAGACGTCCTTTTACGGGATTATCATCTCTTTTTTATATTGACCTAAAACTTTTTATGCCCATTGTCATTATTACTCTAATAGGGTTGGTAACAATTTATAGTAGTTCATCAGGAGACATTGCTCTTGTTTTAAAGCAACTTACTAGAATCCTGATTGGTGTAATAGTAATGATTTTTATTGCCCAAGTTCATCCTGACAACCTTAAGTTATTCGCACCTGTCTTATATTTTTTGACTCTAGTCTTATTAATTTTAGTGCTTTTCTTTGGTGTAGGTAAAAGCGCAGATAGATGGTTAGACTTATATGTCATTAGGTTTCAACCTTCAGAATTAATGAAGATATTCGTACCTCTTATGTTAGCGTCATATTATTCGGACAAACCATTGCCTCCGAATATTAAATATATCTTCATTGCTATATTAATAGCTTTAATACCCGTTTTCTTGATAATGAAACAACCAGACTTGGGTACTTCCCTGCTCATAGGAATGTCAGGAGCAATAGCAATTTTATTGGCGGGCATGAGCATTAAGTTTTTTCTAGGAAGTTCTCTCTCTGTAGCCGCACTCGCACCGATACTATGGATGAATATGCATGAATATCAAAAACAAAGAGTGCTAACATTTTTTAACCCTGAGCTTGATCCTCTAGGTTCAGGTTATCATTTAATGCAATCTAAAATTGCTCTAGGATCTGGAGGGTTTTTTGGCAAAGGTATTTTTAATGGTACCCAGTCAAAACTTGGTTTCGTCCCAGAACATTCAACAGACTTTATTTTAACTGCATTTGGAGAAGAATTTGGATTTTTTGGCGTTCTAATATTGATGACATTGTATCTCTTTGTTGCTTTACGAGGATTGAGTATTTCCATCAAAGCCACTGATAATTTTGGAAGAATATTAAGCGCAACGTTTAGCTTAACAATTTTTTTATATGTACTTGTTAATGTAGGAATGGTGATTGGGTTCCTACCAGTTGTTGGAGCGCCATTACCGTTCATGAGTTATGGAGGAACATCGATGGTGACACTTTTTGCGACGATAGGTATTATAATGTCAATTAAGTCTCATCAAAGGATACTGCGAAAATGATCAAAAACATCCTAATTTTTATAATATTTGCATCACCACCAGTTTTTGGTGGAGTTGATAAAAGTGAAGTAAATATTTTTATTAAATTTATGCATGATAAATACTCGTTTGATCAAGAAGAGCTGAGGAATTTATTTGATAACGTTAGAGTAGAGCCGCGCATCAAAAAATATATTAAAAAAGCTCCAGAAAGAACACTCACATGGAACGGATGTGCTGTCAATGATAGAAAATGCACAAATTACAGAAATTTATTTGTAAATAATAAAAATATTCAAAATGGCATAGATTTTTGGAAAAATAATCTTAGAGCATTAACCAAAGCAGAGAGAGAGTTCGGTGTGCCAGCTGAAATTATAGTTGCAATTATAGGCATTGAGAGCAAATATGGCTTAAGAACAGGAACCTTTAAGACTTTCGATACACTTGTCTCTCTCTCTTTGGGTGATAATAAAGGAAGAAGAGCCAAATTTTATAAAACTGAACTAATCAACTTTTTGTTGATGTGTCGAGAAAATAAGTTTGACCCATCTATTATAAAAGGCTCATATGCAGGAGCCCTCGGTAAACCACAGTTTATTTCTAGCAGTTATAGGCATTATGCTGTTGACTTTGATCAGGATGGTTATATTAATTTATGGGAATCAGATTATGATGTCATTGGGAGTGTTGCAAATTATTTTAAAAAAAATGGATGGCAAGCTGGACAGGATATCATGACACCTATTTCATACTCTCAATCTAATATGAATAATATTGAAGAAGCATCAACAAAAACCTATAAGCCTACTACTAAATATAAATCATTCAAGAAAAGTAACATCTTCGCAGAAGTGAACATAGATCATGATAAACTTTTGTCTGTAATTGGCAGAAAAGAAAGAAATGGCAAAGAGTATAGTTTCGGGCATAAAAATTTCTATGTAATTACAAGATATAATCGAAGTAGACTGTATGCTCTTGCTGTTTATTATTTGAGCAGAGAAATTAAGAAGGCCAAATCAGACATTTTATAATATTAATTTATGATATAATTTTTTCATATATGAATACTTTTACTGACAAATTTATTTATAAGCATTTCCTATCAGTTATAGTGTTAATAATTGGTTTTAACATTAATGCTGCCCCGATTCCTAAGGCTCCAAACCCTGATGTTAAGTCATACATTTTAATCGATTATGACAGTGGAATGGTGATTGCTGAAAAAAACGCTGATCTTATTCTTCCTCCAGCTAGCATTACAAAAATCATGACATCTTATATTATTTTCACAGAACTTCAAAATGAAACTCTAGCAAAAAGTGATTATGTTCTTGTTAGCAAAAAAGCATGGAAAACTGGGGGCTCAAAGATGTTCATCGAAGTAGGAAAAAAGGTAAAGGTTTCTGACTTGCTCCAAGGAATTATCACCTCATCTGGGAATGATGCTAGTGTTGCTATGGCAGAGCATATTTCTGGAGATGAAGAAACTTTCTCAATATATATGAATCAATTAGCTGAGAATCTAGGTATGGTCAATACTAGTTATGCTAATTCAACAGGCTTGCCAAATGATGATTTGTTTACAACAGCTAGAGATATATCTTTGTTAGCTCGCTCATTAATAAAAAAATTTCCTGATGAGTATAAGTTATATTCAAAAAAAGAATATGTTTATAATGAAATTAAACAATACTCTAGAAATAAGTTGCTGTATCTAGATGACACTGTAGATGGGATGAAAACTGGTTATACTAAAAAGGCTGGTTATTGTCTTGTTAGTTCTGCTTTAAGAGGAAAAAAGAGATTAATATCTGTTGTTCTTGGTGCTAAATCGCCAGAACATAGAACTAATGCGTCAAAATCACTTTTAGAATATGGCTTTAGATTTTTTGAAACTCATAAGCTATATGAGCAAAATAAAATAGTAACTGAGGGTAATATTTTCGGAGGCTCTCAACAGAAAATCAAGCTTGGAGTTCTTGACGATGAATACATATCTATTCCTAGAAGGCAAATAAAGAATATAAAAACTAAATATGTAATAGATCAAAATTTAACCGCACCAGTACAAAAAGGTGAATCCGTTGGTTACGCTGTCATACAACTTCAAGGTAAAAATATAACTACTATTGAGTTATATGCCATGGAGTCGGTAGATGAAGGCAGCTTTTATAGAAAAACTCTTGACTCAATATTGAGAAAATTTTAAATATGGATGAAATATATCTCAATGGTAAGTTCGTAAGTAGATCGAGTGCACAAATATCAATAATGGATAGGGG
>JBJKYE010000039.1:0-11864 GCA_045561195.1 Gammaproteobacteria bacterium
ATATTATCTCAGGTATAATACTACTATCAGGAGATACATTAATGAAATTACATAGTAAAATCTTGGATACATTTGAGAATCCAGAGATAAAGGAAGATTATTTAATTACCATGGATATACCCGAATTTACTTGCTTATGTCCATTAACAGGTCAACCGGATTTTGCGGAATTTGCTATTGAATATGTTCCAGACAAATTATGCGTGGAGTTAAAGTCATTAAAATTATATATGGGATCGTTTAGAGACGTTGGCGCATTTCATGAGGATAACACTAATTGTATACTAAAGGATATTAGAACCTTGATAAAACCGAGATATATGTCAGTTATTGGATATTGGAAAGTTAGAGGCGGTATTACTACTACTATAAGTACAAAATATATCAAGAAGGGATGGAAAGATAACAATAAAATACTGACATGAGATTAATTAGATTCTACATATTAATTTTCATTATAAGTTACTCTAATACCTCATCTTTTTATGCTTCAAGTGATTTTTCAAATGTTCACCCTGGTGGTATTTATATAACAGAGATAAGCGCTGCAGAATATAATCAAGATCTTCTTATAGATGGACAAAAAATACTTAAGTGGAATAAAGATAATAAGTTTTATGTTCTTTATGGACTATCATATCACCTAAAAACTGAGCAACATAGCTTTGAAATAAAAAATAAAGATGGAGTTGTTTTGAGAGAAATTGGAATAAATATAGTGCAGAAAAATTTTAGAACTCAGAAAATTAATGTCAATAAAAAATATACTGAACCAACTGATAAAATACTAGAAAAAATTAAAAAGGATAGAACAAAATTAGTTAAAGCGAGAAAAATATGGTTTGAAAATAATCCTGATATGGAATTTATTTTACCAGTAAAAGGGATCACCACAGGTATATTTGGAACCAAAAGATTTTATAATGGTGTAGAAGGAAATTATCATAATGGATTTGATATAGCGGCTGATACCGGCACACCTATTGTTGCTCCTTCATCTGGAAAGATCACATTAACTGGTAATTTTTTTTATAATGGTAAATCAATAATTCTTGATCATGGGAGAGGACTAAAGAGTATTATGATTCATCTTGATGAAATCCTTGTTGAAGAAAATCAATACGTTGAAAAAGGTCAGATTATAGGTAAAGTAGGAACAACTGGGAAATCAACGGGGGCACATTTACATTGGTCAGTGTTAGTGAATAACACTTATATAGACCCAGAATTACTAATAGATAAAAGCGTAATAGAACATTTAAACCTTGAAGGTTCATGAAAATCATAGCAAAATAGATGATATACAAATAAGGAGGGGTAATATGCCACAATATGTAATAGAGAGAGAAATCCCTGGGGCAGGAGATTTAAAACAAGAAGATCTGCAAGGAATTTCACAAAAGTCATGCGGGATTTTAAAAGATATGGGAACCGGTATCGAATGGGTTCACAGTTATGTAACTGGAGATAAAGTTTACTGCGTTTATAATGCAGATAATGCGGACTTAATCAAAGAACATGCTGATACAGGCGGTTTTCCAGCAAATAAAATCTCAGAAGTAAAAAATATTATTAGCCCTAAAACAGCTGAGTAATATTTAAAACTTATGATTTAAAAACCCATTCAATCGAATGGGTTTTTTTGTGTTGATAAGGTTATTTTTACAGGTATACCTACTAAATCTAGTTTATCAATGAAGTAGTTTTTAAGATATTTTTCATATGACGATGGCAGTTTGTCTGTTTGATTGCCGTGAATTATGATAGAAAGTGAATCCGATTTAGCTTGTTGGGCGAATTTAAGTTTGATTCTTCTGTTGTTGATCATAGGAGGCGGGTGATCATCTAAAGCTTCATTCAGTATATCGGTCAACTGTGATGACTTGTATCGTTTATAAATGGAATAAGAGATATTTGATAAAGTATAAAGAAGTTTTTTAATGTTCTCTTTATTAATTGCTGAAATCATAATTATTGCAGCATTGTCAGTTATATTTGAAAAGTACTTCAAATCTTTCTTGAGTTCTAATAACTCTTCTTTGCTTTTTTTATCTATTTTATTTATGGCGAGTATAAAAGCCTTATTATTTTTTCTGATTATATTAAGAATAGTTTTATCTTGTTTTGTTATTCCTGCATCAGCATCAATCATAAATATACATATATCTGTAGTCTTAATAGTATTTAATGTACTGTTGATACTAAATTTTTGAACTGTAGATATTGTTTTTGACTTACGTGTAATTCCAGCGGTATCATAAAGCAAAAAATTATTATTTTTGAATGTAAATGGTATCTCAATTGCATCCAAGGTAGTCCCTGCTTCGCTTGATATAATCATCCTATCTTCTTTTAGCAAGGTGTTGATTAATGTAGATTTTCCAGCATTAGGTTTTCCTATAATTGAAACTCTCCTAAATATATCTTTCTCAACTATTTTCTCTCCAGCTATAACATGAGAAAGCTTATCTTTTAATTCGGACAAACCGGTATTATTTTTAGCTGATATAAGAAGAACATCCTTAATGCCCAACTTATAAAAATCACTTATTGATTTAGATTTTTTTGATAAGTCCGTTTTATTAATTAATAGAATAATTTCTCTATCAAGTTTTCTTAACATTTTACAAATTTCATGATCTTGAAGAGTGAGCCCATCTGCTGCAGACACCACAAATAAAATTAATCTAGCTTTTGTGATCGACTGAGATACCTTTTCAAGAATTTGACTACTAAATTTATCATTTTCTTCAGGAATACCGCCGGTGTCTTCAATATATAAAGATCGATTACCCAATAGTAAATAACCACTATTAATATCTCTGGTTACGCCATGATGATCTATAACAAGCGATTTTCTAGCACGAGTTAATTTATTAAATAAAAGAGACTTACCTACGTTTGTTCTACCAACTATAGCAATACTATTTCTCATGATAACAATTAATTGATTTTAATTGCGTTGAGTCTACCATTTTTACTAACTATATAAAGGGTTTTATCTTGTAATAAACCATTTATTTGAACATCTATATCATTCAGAACTCTTTCAAACACAAGAAGTTTCCCATCTATTTTATCAATTACTATTACATGACCCTCTACACTGAGAGAAAGTATGTAATTATTCATGATAAATGTTTGTGTAGACTGGGTGTTATTTGGAATTTTCTGCTTCCACTGTATATCGCCATTATAGCGATCAATTGAATATATATATCCAGCATCATCAGATATATAAAGGCTACTATCATCTACACTAAAGTGTGACATAACTGACATAGGTCTGGACCATATTATATTTCCATTCAATATATCAATAGATATTAAATTTCCTTGATAAGACCCAATAAATAAAACTCCATCACTGATAACAGGAGATATCTCCACATCTCTTAAAGACTCTAGTTCATTTCTACCTGACCTCGGTGAGATTGAAGCTAACCAATTTAATTTACCACTAGAGGCTACTAAGGAGATTATATTACCATCATCTCGAGGGACATATATGTTATTATACTGATGTCCAATAGCACCAGATCCCTTGATACTCAGAGGTACATTTCTTCCCTTATAATTCCACTCAAGATTATTATCTTCGATATTTATAGCGGTTGTATCACCATCATCAAGCTTTATAAAAATTAGATCATCAATACCAATCGCTGGTGAAGAAGCCTCACTTTTAAGCTGAGTACTCATTATAGGAACCAAGGCCGTATTATCTAAGAAATCAATAAAGTCTAAGGTGTCAATGAAAGAATATGAGTTGACTAGTGTTTCTATATCATAACCATAGAACATTCCATCATTAGTTCCAAAAAATATTTTTTTATTATGAATAGATAAACCTGATGATACTTCCATATCTAGACTTGCTGTCCATAGAACATTACCATCAAGTAAATTTATCGCGCTAACAAAACCTTGGCTATCAATTGTATATGCATTATTATTCATAAAAACAGGCTGAAGGACTCCGGTTTTATAATCTCTTTTATTTCCGATATCTATAGACCAAATATTTTGAATACTAAAAGCATCATCCTGTTTTTCATATGGGTTTAAGCTTGTAATATCTAATACTGTAGATAGATTGAAACTACTACAGCTTGATACAAAAAAGATAAACATAAAATAATTGATTTTTTCATACTAATTTATTGAATTGATTTTATTTTCTATAATTTTTCTCTTATTAGGAGTCATTTCATTTTTGAGACTTAGTTGATAAATTTTTTTAGCTTCTTTGAGATTATTGCTATAATACTCAACATCACCCAATAACTCTGTGGGAATAACTTGAGTTATATAATTGTCAATCGAAATAATTATAGCTTTAGCTTCATCATATCTTTTAAGATATATGAGGATTCTTGCAGATCTTAACTTCGCTATATTTAATATTTCATCAGATTGAGAATTTTGTACTACATAATTCAATGAGGTCAATGCTTTATCATATTGTTTTTTGTCATGATATATTCTAGCTGAATAAAGATGCGCCAAAGATGTATAGATATTCTTAGGATCAGTCTTGGATAGCTCCTGAGATAACGCAAGTATATCAGAATATTTATTTTCCTGATAACTAGCTAAAGCTTTTTCATATTTTAAAGATATTTCATATTGGTTACTAAGAACTTCGTCTTGTTGATAATTATATCCAAGAACTAGTACTGTTCCAACAACAATACCTATGATCATATTTATATAATTTTCTTTAAACCAACTTATCAGCTTGTCTTCTTCTTCAGTATAATTCTCAACCATAAGACTCATCCATTAGTTTAATTAATTCATCATTGGTAAGAATAGTATCATTCATTTTATTTTCTTTCATCCTAACTGTAATAGATTTATTCTTAATATTTTCATTGGTTATCATGATAATGAAATTATCATTGATTTTTAAGGCACTTTTAGTTTGTGAGGATAAGCTTGCAGAGCTATCAGTAGCATAAAAACTTAAGCATGGGTACCTATGACGAAGATTAGTAGCTATTTCTACTGCATATGATTCAGTTTCATCTAGTGTCGATATTATTGGAATTATGACCTGTTGATCATCAAAAGAGATATCAATATTTTTTAATAGCTCGATAATTCTTTCAATACCCATAGCAAAACCTATTGCAGGGACATCATTGCCACCAGTATTTTGCACCAAGGAATCATATCTCCCGCCCGCGCAGACAGCATTTTGACTACCTAAGGATGTGTCTCTCCACTCAAATACTGTGTCATTATAATAATCAAGGCCTCTAACAATAGAATTATCAAGAATATAATCTATTTTCATATCATCTAGTTTATCCAATAACACATTAAATCTATTCTTTGACTCACTAGAGAGTGTCTCGCTCATAGTAGGTATTTTTTCTAAAATATCCTTTATATTATCTTTTTTACTATCCAATAACCTTAGTGGATTATTATTCAATGTATTTAATTGGTAATCATCAAGTTTACTTTTAATTGGAGTAAAATATTTCATTACAATTTCTGAATATTTAATTTTATCATCATTATTTCCTAGTGAATTTATATGTAGCTTTATGTTCTTAAGTCCAAGGTTATCAAAAATATGGCATCCTAATATAATTAACTCTAAATCACTATTTGTATCACTAAAACCAAAATATTCTACACCAAATTGATTAAATTGTCTGTATCGTCCTTTTTGTGGCTTTTCATGCCTAAACATAGGGCCATGATACATATATTTTTGTTTTTTAAGTCCACGATCATAAACTAGATTATGTTCAATCACTGACCTAACAACAGATGCAGTTCCCTCAGGCCTCAAACAGATTGACTCTCCATTTTTATCGATAAAATTATACATTTCTTTGTTAACGATATCTGTGTTGTCCCCAATTGATTTCATAAATAATTCTGATTTTTCTATGAATGGCAATCTAAGTTCATTGATGGCATATTGTTTTGAAATATCAAATATTATTTTTTCAATATATTTATAATATTTAATCTCAGAAGGCAGTATATCTTTAAAACCCTTTATTGATTGTATAGTATTAGTTTTCATAATCGATATGCATCAAAAAAATAAACTGATTTCGGTTAAAGCATTATCAATACTATCAGAGCCATGTACGGAGTTAAAAGTAGTGTCTTTAGCATACAGCTTGCGGATTGTGCCCTCATCAGCCTCTTCTGGATTAGTTTTACCCATCAAATCTCTATATCTCTTCACCACATCATTGCCCTCAAGAACCATCAAAACAACTGGTCCTGATGTCATATAAGAAATTAGTTTTTCATAAAAAGGTTTGCCTTTATGAATATTATAAAACTCCTCAGCCATGGATGAAGTTAATTCTAACATCTTCATCTGATTGATCTTAATATTGTTATCCTCAATAATTTTAATAATTGAGCCTATTAAATTCCTTTCTACAGCATCAGGTTTTATGATGCCAAGACTTTTCTCATAACCCATGATTACTTCTCCTCTATCCAAAGCATTTGTATTGCTTCTAAAATCTTTTCATTAGATTTAGACGCATCATCACTAAAGTCATCTAATTCACAAACCCATTGATGAAGATCAGTAAATCTTATTTGCTGGGGATCAATATCTGGGAATTTCTCATCCAGTTGTATTGCAATATCAAGACTATCTGTCCATTTTAGTGTCATGAGTGCCGCTCCGAAGCATGATTGATTGTGTATTTAGGTATTTCAACAACTAAGTCTTCATCGGCCACAATGGCTTGGCAACTTAGTCTTGAATTACTTTGTAGCCCCCATGCTTTATCTAGAAAATCATCCTCATCATCAGTAGCTTCTGATAGAGAATCTAGACCTTCTTTTACATACACATGGCATGTCGTGCAAGCGCACGATAATTCACAGGCATGCTCTATAGATATGCCGCTATCTAATGCAGCTCTGCATATACTTGTTCCTTTGGCAACTTCAATAGTAGCTCCATCTGGACATATATCTTCATTTGGTAAAAAAGTTATCTTTGGCATTACGTTTTACAGTATATCATCTATCCCTTTACCTGCAATGAGTGACTTTATACTACTATTCATTCTTCTTTCAACATAAAATTCAGATTGTTTTTCTACTTCCTTAATTCCATGTTCAATTAAGTCAGAATTATCACCAGATATACTTGATTTCAGGATATCTAATTTATCAATAATCGACTGATACTCCTCATTTGATAAAAGATCTTTGCCGTCATTATTGAGTGCTTGCTCTAATGCATACACCACTCTCTTACCTTCTACAATAGACTCATTGAGGCGTCTTAAATTCATATCAATTTCTGCACTTTCATTAGAATCATTAATCATTTGAGTAATATCTGATTCAGATAATCCATAGGATGGCTTTACCTCGATTGTTGATGTATTTCCTGTAGTGGTTTCTGTGGCTGAAACTGACAAAATACCATCTGCATCGATTTGAAAATCTACATCAATCCTTGGGCCTCCAGCAACCATTGATGGTATATCTGATAAGATAAAGCTACCTAATGAATTACAATCGTCAACCAACTCTCTTTCACCCTGAATAACGTTTATTAACAACTTAGATTGCCCATCCTTGAAAGTAGTAAAAGTTTTTCTGAGTTTAATGGGTATTGGTGTATTTCTTAAGATTACTTTTTCAGCAAGCCCACCATATGTCTCAATACCAAGAGAAAGAGGTAAAACATCGAGTAAAAGGATATTGTCTTTATTATTTCCAGATAGCAAGGATGCCTGTATTGCCGCTCCATGAGCAACCACTATCTCAGGGTCAATATTATTTAAGATAGAACAAGAAAATTTTTTTTCCAATAAATTTTTAATACAATTAATTCTTGTTGACCCACCGACTAATATAATATTTTTAATTTCGCTGGAAGATAAACCTGAAGCAGTTATAGCATTTTTCACTATCTCAAAAGTTTCATTTAGAATTGGAGCAATAATATCTTGGAATTGTTCCTGAGAAAGAGTCACAGAGTTTTCATTTACTTTAATAGAAATTGACTCTTCATTGGCAATAGACTCTTTTATAGATTTAGCATATTCTTTGATTTCAGTATGGCTGTATTTTTTCATAAATGAATAATTATTTGATAGCCAAATACTTATAGCATTATCAATATCATCTCCACCAAGACGAGTATTACCATCTGTTGATAACACTTTAAATATACCCTTATCTAAATTAAGTACAGACACGTCAAATGTGCCTCCTCCAAAATCATAAATCACAAATGAGCCTGTCTCATTAGACTCAAGGCCGTACGCTAAAGCCGCAGCAGTAGGTTCATTTAATAATCTCAAAACATTAATACCAGACATTTTTGCAGCGTTCTTGGTTGCTTGTCGCTGTATATCATTAAAATATGCAGGAACAGTTATAACCGCACCATCAAGTGTTTTGTTTTCCATAGACTCAGCGAGTTGTTTAAGATGAGAGAGAATTTTAGAAGAAATATCAATAGCTGAATACTCTTTATCATTAACAGCAATACAAGGGAGATCATTTTGCGCCCTAACAACTGAAAAGCTTTCTTGATGATCAAGCTTGTTAATATCTTCATAAGATAGTCCCATTATTCTTTTTATTGATCTGATAATTGTAGTTTCAGAGTCTGATTGAAGACATGCATTATTTCCTATCAGAATATTGTCATTCTTCTGTATACCTACAACAGATGGTATTAAATTAGATGAGTTTTCTTGATAAATTTTAAGATTTGAATCATAAGAAGCGATCAAAGAATTTGTGGTTCCAAGATCGATACCAACTACAAATTTTTTTAGATTCTCATTTGTTATTGTAGGATCTGATATTTGAAGTAAGCTCATTTATTTCTCATTTTTATAAGTTCATTGATATTATTAATATAAAACCTTAACTTTGATAAATTCTGCCACATATCTTCAAACTCACGATCTTGATAAGATAGTTTAATATTGTTAATCGTATTTTTTAATTTTAACTTAATGCTTGAGAGATTGTCGTCTATTACATTCTCTTCTAGATTTTCTTTTAAAGATTCAATGAGCTCATTATACATAATTTGTTCTTGTAAAAAACCAATATCATTAATTGTTGTAGATTCATCTTTATTAAAGTTATTGATCTTCAAAATATACTCCACCCTTAAGACTATATCGCCAAGTATTTTATACCCATCGTTTATATATGAAGAAATTTGTAATGCTAGTCTTTTCTCAAAGTCTGACCCATTTGTGAATTTATCAGGATGAAAGTTATTCTGCAGAATTTTTACTTTCTCATCTAGGTCAGATTTATTTATATCTACTGAAATTTCTATATTAAATAATTCAAAAAAGTTCTGTTTTAGAATATCCATTAAACATTAAAACTCTCACCACAACCACATTTATCTTTGACATTTGGATTATTAAATTTAAAACCCTCATTGAGCCCTTCCCTACCAAAATCAAGCTCTGTTCCTTTTAAATATGCATAACTTTTAGGATTTATAATCAGCTTTATGCCTTTGTCTTCAAAAATTTTATCATCAGTCTCAATTTTATCTGCAAATTCTATTACATATGCTAAACCTGAACATCCAGTTGTTTTTACACCTAATCGTAAACCTATTCCTTTACCTCTTGATAAAAGGTGCGCCGAAACATGTTTTGCAGCGTTATCTGTAATCGTAATACTCATAAATTTAATGTGATGCCCACTTAACAGTTTTTAGATCTATACCTTCTTTATACATATCCCATAAAGGAGATAAGGCTCTGAGTTTTGAGACTGCATTTTTTAATAAATCTATAGTATGTAAAACTTCTTCCTCAGTGGTATATTTTCCTATAGTCATTCTAATAGAACTATGTGCAAGCTCATCCTCTCTTCCTAGAGCTCTTAGTACATAACTAGGCTCCAAACTAGCGGATGTACATGCTGATCCAGATGATACCGCAATATCCTTAATTGCCATAATAAGACTTTCGCCTTCAACAAAATTAAAACTAATATTCAAATTACCAGGTATTCGCTGGTTAAGATCGCCATTAAGATATATTTCTTCCATATCCTTCAAACCATCCCAAAGCATATCTCTGAGTTTTTTAATTTTTTTATTATCTGTAGCCATTTCAGTTTTAGCATATTTAAATGCTTCGCCCATACCTACAATTTGATGTGTTGGTAATGTGCCTGACCTAAAACCTCTTTCATGACCTCCGCCATGCATCTGCGGCTGCAACCTAATCCTAGGTTTTCTTCTTACATACAATGCTCCAATTCCTTTCGGTCCGTATGCTTTATGAGCAGATAAAGCGCATAGATCAATATTAAATTTATTTACATCTATCTCAACTTTTCCGGGGCTTTGAGCAGCGTCTACATGAAAAACTATCTTATTTTCTTTACATAACTTACCGATAGACTCCAGATCTTGTATGACACCAATTTCATTATTCACATGCATGATGGAAATAAGGATGGTAGTAGGTTTGATAGCTTTTTTTAATTCATCAATATCAACTAACCCATTTTCTTTAGGGTCTAAGTACGTGACTTCGAAACCCTCAGCTTCTAGAAATCTCATAGTATCTAAAACGGCTTTATGTTCAGTAGATAAAGTAATAAGATGATTTCCTTTTTCCTTGTAAAAATATGCAGCACCTTTAATTGCAAGATTATCTGATTCAGTTGCTCCACTTGTCCATATTATTTCTCTTTTGTCAGCACCTAATAAGTTAGCGACATTAATTCTTGCTTGATCTATTAGTTTTTCACTATCCCACCCGTATGGATGAGATCGAGATGCAGGGTTTCCAAAAGTTCCTTCTTTTGTCAGACAGTTTGCCATTGCCTTAGCTACTCTCTCATCAACAGGTGTAGTTGATGAGTAATCTAAATAAATAGGTATGCTTAAATTATTTTTCTGCTCTTTGATTTCTGATGACATTTTTATTCTCCCTTAAAAATATAATACTTTGCACATCTTTTCTTAATGTTATATCGCTCAATGTTATCTCTCTCATATAATCATTAATTTTTTTGTTCAAATCTGTCCAAATAAAGTGAGTCAAGCAAGGTTTGTCATTAATACAGTTCATTGCACCGCCGCACTGAGTCTGATCAATTTTTTCATCTACAGCTGTTATTATATCCAATAAATTTAGATTTGATGGATCCTTATTAAGCATATAGCCTCCACCCGGTCCACGTATACTTTTTACTAGCCCAGATATTCTAAGTTTAGAAAAAAGCTGTTCCAGATAAGAAAGAGAGATTTTTTGTCTAATAGAAATCTCTTTCAGAGGCGCAGGTTCATCTATACCATTTATGGCTAAATCAACCATTGCAATTATTGCGTAACGTCCTTTAGTTGTAAGTTTCATGGATTAATTATCCTATAACCTAGTAATCTTATCAACTATTTCTTTATCTTTTTATTGATAGAGCTAATGATCCCCATGAGGATATTTACCTCTTCTTTTTCAAGGTTAGACTTATTAAACAGAATATGGATCTTCTTGGTTAGGGAAATATGATTCTTTGATGTTATAAAATTTGTATGTTCCAACAATGAAATTAGTGATTGTATAAAATAGTTACGTTCCTTTGATGATGCTGGTTTAATTTGCTTTACATTTATATCTGGAGTTTGATTAGAACTTTTATATAGCTCATATGTAAGTATTTGAACAGCAGCAGATAAGTTCAATGAAGTATAGTCATTGTGAGTAGGTAAACTAACAATATAATCACATACTAGAAGCTCTTCATTGGACAAACCTGAAGACTCATTTCCAAAAATAAGATTAATATTAATATTATCATTGTTAACTATATAAGTTGTGCATTCTTTTATCGACATAGATGGTATTGATGCACGA
>JBJKYE010000040.1:0-11797 GCA_045561195.1 Gammaproteobacteria bacterium
CCATCAACTAAAACGAAATTTTTTGCATTTTTATCAACCAAAATGATCTAACCTATGTTAAGTTTATTCATTCAAAAGTTATAACTTAAAATAAATAAAATAGCTATGTCTGTATATACAAAAATTAACGAAGAAGAGTTAAAGAATCACTTGAATCAATATTCAATAGGGTCTCCAATCAGTCTTACTGGTATATCTGATGGTATTGAAAATACTAATTATTTATTAAAAACAGACCTAAAGGAATATATATTTACAATTTTTGAGAACATAGATGGTAGTAATATTACGAATTATCTCATGTTCATGAATCACCTAAGCGAGAGAGGTCTTTTATGCCCAAATGTTATGAAGTCGAAAAAAGGTGAATTGTATATTGAAATAAAAAATAAACCATCAGCAATAATTGAAAAATTATCTGGAAAATCAATAATATCTACAGATAATACACAATGCTCGATGATCGGTAGTTTGCTTGCTAAATTTCATAATTGTGGGTCAGATTTTAATATTAATCTAAAAAACACAAGAGACATAGAATGGTGTACTGAATCATTCAAAAAATTATCTAGTGTGATCACTGTAAACCAAAGTAAAACAATCTCTAGAGCAATAGAGATGCAAAAAGATCTAATATTACAGGACCTCCCTATTGGCACAATACATGCTGATTTATTTAGAGATAATGTTCTGTTTCATAATAATAAAGTATCAGGGATGATAGATTTTTATTATTCATGCAAGGGTTATTTAATTTATGACCTCGCAGTTGTTGTTAATGATTGGTGCTCTGATATTAATGGAAAACTTATAATTGATAAATGCAAAAATATGATGATTTCTTATTCTGAACAAAGGAACATAAATTTTAACGAGTTTAAATACTGGCAACATGCATTAGTTGCTGGAGCATTAAGATTTTATTTATCTAGACTATTAGACCTACATTATCCTAAGATAGGAGAAATAACCCACATTAAAGACCCTGGTGTATTTGAAAACATATTAATAGATCGGTTAAACAATAAATATGAAACAGTTTCAGATACTGATTGATAAACTTACTGATAATATTGCTAACGGATTATTATATATATTAACCGTTCTAATAGTTCTTGTTTTTTCTACAGTCTTTTTTAGATATGTTTTTAATATGAGTTATATTATTATCCAGGAAATCATAATGTATCTGCATGCTCTTATTTTTATGTTTGGAATAAGTTATGCGTTGAAGGAAAACTCTCATGTTAAAATTGATGTTCTCTATAACTCTCTCAATAAGAGAACCCAAAGAGTCATATCAATAGCAGGACTAGTTTCTTTTATACTTCCTACAGCTTTATTTATCATATATATAAGTATTGATATGGTCACACAATCATGGATGATACTTGAGGGTTCAAGCGAAGCAGGAGGTCTAAATCTTGTTTTTATTTTAAAGTCATTAATACCTATATCTGGGGTTTTGGTTTTTCTACAAGGTATATCTGAATTAATCAAACATATTAGAGTTTCAAGATCGTGAGTATTGAAATCTTCGCGCTAATATTTATTTTGTTTACTTTTGCTTTCTTATTGTCAGGAATACCTGCAGGTTTTGTTTTATCAGGTAATGCACTGTTATTTGCACTTCTTGGATCTCAAATAGGATTTTTTGATACTGCTTTTCTACAGGCAATTCCAAACAGAATATTTGGAATTATGTCCAACCAAAATCTTCTAGCTGTACCACTTTTTATTTTTATGGGACTGATTCTTGAAAAAACAAAAATAGCTGAAGAATTATTAGAATCCATGAATAAGTTATATAGTAATACCAATGGTGGGCTAGCTATTTCAGTTGTGATGGTTGGGGTATTGATGGGAGCAAGTACTGGAATTGTGGGAGCCAGTGTAGTAACTCTGGGTTTATTATCTTTGCCAGTAATGTTAAAAAATAATTATCCAAAAAGTCTATCCTGTGGTGTGATATGTGCATCTGGAACTCTGGGTCAAATCATACCTCCTTCATTAGTACTAATATTGCTTGCGGATGTTATTTCTTCTGCTTATCAACAAGCTCAGTTAAATATGGGAATCTTTTCACCTGAAACTGTAACAATATCAGATTTATTTGCTGGTGCTTTATTGCCAGGATTATTACTACCTATGATTTACATATTTTATATTAAATCATTAAAAATAAATTCAAAAACTATTCTACACAAAGAAGATACTTCTATATCTGATGTAAACCTAGTTAGATCTCTTATAGCTCCAATTTTTTTAATTATTATTGTATTAGGCTCAATAATCTTTGGTATTGCAACACCATCAGAAGCAGCTTCGTTAGGTGCAGTTGGAGCCATATTATTATCCATATTAAAAAATAAACTTAAATTATCAATCATTAAGATCACTTCACTAGAAACGATTAAACTAACGAGCATGGTATTTCTAATTTTAATTGGCGCAACATTTTTCTCCCTAGTATTCAGAGGATTAGAAGGAGAGGAGTTGATACAAAATTTATTATCTTATGGGCCGGAGAATAAATATCTATCTTTGATAATTACTTTAGCAATAATGTTTCTATTGGGTTTTATCCTAGATTTCATAGAAATTATATTCATAATAATACCTCTTTTTGGACCAGTATTATTCACTTATGGGTTTGATCCAGTTTGGATAGCGATTATGATAGCAATGGTATTACAAACATCTTTCTTAACACCTCCATTTGGTTTCTCGCTTTTTTATCTTAGAGGCGTTGCTCCAAAAGAAGTCTCTACTCAAGATATTTATAAAGGTGTAATGCCTTTTATAATAATTCAAATTATTGCAATAGTTATAGTATTCTTGATACCTGAGATAGCTACCATACTTCCAAAGATTATCTGATATCTAGATATGCTTTATCCGAAATTTTTGTCCATGGGCTAACAGCACCGTTAAACTTCGTATAAGAATTATAAACCTCTTGAGTTATAGCATCAGATTTACTGATTTCTGCTAGTATTTCTTTTGAGAGATTTTTTAATTTCAATAAGACTTCATCAGGAAACTTAAGTATTTTGATTTTCTTTGATTCTAGAAATTGTAATGCTAAATTATTTTTAGCTGTATAGTCACTAAGCATGTCAATATTTGCAGCTTGACAAGCAACGTCAACAATAAGTTGTAAATCCTCGGGTAACGAATTATATGATTTTTTATTAATAATACATTCAATTGTAGGACCAGGTTCATGCCAACCAGGGTAATAATAATATTTTGCAGCTTTATGTAATCCAAAAGCACGGTCATTATAAGGTCCTACCCATTCTGTTGCATCTATAACTCCAGTTTGTAGTGCAGTAAAAATTTCTGACCCTGCTAAAGTAACTGGAACGCCTCCTGCTCTCGATAAAACCTCACCGCCTAGACCAGGTATCCTCATTTTTAATCCTTTTAGATCATCTACAGAATTGATTTGCTTATTAAACCAACCACCCATTTGAACGCCTGTATTACCAGCAGGCCTCGGTATGAGATTAAATCTATTGTATAGTTTTTCCCATAACTCAATGCCACCACCATAATAAAGCCATGCATTCATTTCCTGAGAATTCATACCAAAAGGAACTGAAGAGAAAAATTGACAAGCCGCGCTTTTACCCTTCCAGTAATATGCTCCAGAATGACCGAGTTCTGCGCCACCATTTGAGACAAAATCGAAAACCTCTAAAGGTGGTATTAACTCATTAGCCCCAAAAACTTTCACTTTAATACGATTATTTGATAATTTATTAATCAGATTTGCTAAGTTTTCAGCCCCTACACCTAAACCAGGAAAGTTTTTAGGCCATGAAGTTACCATCTTCCATTTATATTGATTCTTTTGAGTTGCACTATTGGCTGAAGATATTAGCAAAGAACTTACAGTTAATGATCCACCAATCGATTTTAGGAACTTTCTTCTTTTCATATCAAAAAACTCTATATATTAAAATCAAGCTGGGCATAAGACATAACTAGCCATTTTTTACCATAGCTTTCAAAATTTATATGAATCTTCAAGCTATCCCCCTTACCAGTATAACTAAGTATTACGCCATTCCCAAATTTAAGATGTCGTACTCGCTGGCCTATTTTAATATAGACTGAATTGTCCTCTTGAGAGAAATGATCAGGATGTGTCTCTTGAGAATATTCATCATCAAGCTTTTGATCACCCATATTATTTTTTTTACTAGACTTAAAAGATCTTGTATTATTTGATTTAATGGGCTCTAGAAGGTCATCATCTATTTCACCTATAAATCTTGAAGGTATTAAAAAATTATTATTGCCATGCATATATCTCATATTTGCATGAGTTATATACAGAGTTTGCATTGCTCTGGTGATTGCGACATAACAAAGTCTTCGTTCTTCTTCGAGGAAATCTTTATTAAGATTTCTATTTTCATTAGGGAATATACCCTCATCCATACCAGTCAAAAAAACAATTGGAAATTCTAAACCTTTCGCAGAATGAATCGTCATTAGCTGAACTGGGTCTTCATGTGTTTTTGATTGAAATTCACCAGCCTCTAAAGCAGCATTATCCAAAAACTCTGATAGCACATCCTCGCTATCAATATTATTTTGATAGAATCTTTCTGCTGTAGATAATAATTCTTCTAAGTTTTCTTGCTTAGAGAGCGATTCTTCATTTTTTTTTGACTCATAATACTTTGTTAAGGTAGAAAGACTTATAGTCTTCTCAATAAGGTTTTTCAAATCTAAGTTTTTGACATTGATAATCAACTCATTAATTATGCTGATATAATTATTAAGCGAATTAAGTGCTCTCGTACTAGTAATATTAGTTTTATGAATTTGGTTTATTGTGTCCCACATTGATAATGCATTTTCTTTGGCATAATTTCTAATAACTTGGATAGTTTTTTCACCTAATCCTCTGGGAGGGTTGTTAACTGTTCTCTCAAAAGCTGAATCATCAGAAGTATTAACTGTGATCCTAAGATATGCGATAACATCTTTGACTTCTGCTCTTTCAAAGAACCTGAAGCCTCCAAATATTCTGTATGGAATACTTCGAGAATTTAATTCCTCCTCTAATCTACGAGAGAGAAAGTTCGATCGATAGAGTAAGGCTATATCTGATCTTTTACCACCACTAGATATATGCTCTTGAATTTTTTCAACAATGAAATTAGATTCATCATCACCATTATAAGCCTCATAGAGATATACTGGATTACCTTTGGCTGAGTTAGTCCAAAGATTTTTACCAAGTCTCTCTTTATTATAAGATATCAAGTTATTTGCTACAGATAGTATCTCATTAGTAGATCTATAATTCTGTTCTAGCTTGAATATTTCAACATTATTGAACTCATCTTCAAAAAATTTTATGTTTTTACTTCTAGCTCCTCTCCAGCCATAAATAGACTGGTCATCATCTCCAACAGCATATAAAGAACCATCGGTGCCATTTAATAATTTTAATAGGTTGAATTGAAGAGTATTTGTATCTTGAAACTCATCAACCATAATATTTTTAAACCTTTTATTGTAGTATTCAAGAATTTTCATATTTGCCTTCAACATTTCATAGGTTAATAATATTAAATCCGCGAAGTCTACAGAATTCGTTTGCCTACATGCTTCATCATATTCTTTATAAATATCTCTATATTTATCGTCATCATTATTTATGTTATTGAACCTCTTGCCTTTATCTTTTTGTGTATTTATGAAAGATTGCAATGCCTTAGGATCGTATAAATTCTCATCTAAATTTTTAGCTTTTATAATTCTTTTGATTATTCTTAATTGGTCTTGAGAATCCAATATTGTGAAGTGCTCATTAATACCAGCTTCCTTCCAATGTATCTTTAATAATCTCCTGCATATACCGTGAAAAGTTCCAAACCATAGTCCCTGAGATGAAATTCTTAGTAATTTCTCGAGCCTCTGTTTCATTTCGTTTGATGCTTTATTTGTAAATGTCAAAGCAAGTATATTACTTGGCCTAATATCATACTTGTTTATTAACTCAGCAACTCTGCAAGTTAAAACTCTAGTTTTCCCACTACCGGCACCAGCTAATATTAGTTTGTTACCTAAAGAACACTGGACTGCTGCAATTTGTTGATCATTAAGATCATTGTATATGTCAGTATCAGTCATTATTTTTTTCTAGGCCTCATTATAATAATCAATATAGAAAAAAATAAGATATATAAGTAAATTGGTTGATAAACAATATTATTAATTATTAAATAAGTTAAAGTGATAGCAAATAACGTAAATATTAGAATTGCAGACATCCAATAATTTCTTCTTGTACTCTTAAATATTGAATTTTCAATATGCTCTAGTTTTTTTAAATTCCTATCTAAGTTAAGCTGATCATTATTCAACAAGTTAATGACTTTTCGCATAGCGCCTGGTAATTCAGGCAACAAATCAACTATATCAGAATAATTGTTTTTTAAGTTCTTCAAAGCTGCAGATAAGCCTTTTTGTTTATTCATCCATTTTTCAAGAATTGGTTTAGATGTTTTCCATAAGTCCAACTCAGGATGGAACTCTCTACCTAATCCTTCGGTATACAACAGAGCTTTTTGCATTAAGATTAATTGAGGCTGGACTTCTAACTTGAATTTCCTAGCTGTATCAAATAATCCAAGTATTATGTCGCTCAAAGAGACATCTTTTATAGATTTATCTAACATAGATTCACAGTTATCTCTTATAGCTTTTTCCAGCAAAGAAATGTTTGTATCTTTTGGAACCCATTCGCACTCAACATGCAATCTCGCAACTTTTGCATAATCACGATTAAAAAAAGCAACAAAGTTTTCAGCTAGATATCTTTTATCAAATGTACTCAGTGATCCCATAATTCCAAAGTCAACTAAAACAAATCGAACGTCATTTCCAACTTTATCAACGAATATATTTCCTGGGTGCATATCTGCATGAAAGAAATTATGTTCAAATACTTGTATGAAAAAACTTTCTACTGCATTAGTTGCCAGTTTTTCAAAATCAATACCTTGTCTAATTAACTCTTCTCTATCGTTTATAGGTGTTGCATAAGTCCTCTCCATAACTAAAATATTTCTAGTTACATAATTCCAATATATTTCCGGTATATAAATTAGTTTAGAATTTTTAAAATTATCTCTAATTTTTTTCGCATTTGTTGACTCTTTTATTAAATCAGTTTCATCATAGACAAGAAGTTCATAATCATTAACAACTTCTATCAGATGCATTCTTTTAAAATCATCAGATAAAGATGTTAAGAATTCAGCAATCCTTTTCATCAATAATAAGTCTTTCTCAATAGCTTTATGAATTCCTGGTCTAACTACTTTTACAATCACATCCTTCCCATTTTTTAATTGAGCAGAGTGAACTTGGGCTATTGAAGCAGATGCCAAAGGTTCAGCAGTAAAATTATTAAATATATTTGATATTTTATCTCCAAGTTCATTTTCAATAATCTGCATAGATATGTCTTTTGGAAATGGTTTAACATTATCCTGTAACTTAGATAGCTCAAATGCAATATCATCCGACAGTAAATCCTTCCTTGTTGATATTACTTGGCCTAATTTCACAAATATCGGGCCAAGCTCCTCAAACATCATTCTAATTTTAAGAGGTATATTTTCAATACGTCTTGTTCTGAACCAGTTCCAAGGAAGCATATAAAAATAAAATTTGCATCTTCCGCTTCCACAGTTAACCAACATTTTATCTACGTCATACTTGATAAAAAGACGTGCTATTTGTAAGATTCTAAGAATATTATTTAACATCTTTATATTTTTGATATAGTTTATCGGTTCTACTTTTTAGGCTGTCTACTTCATCCAAAAACTGATTTACATCAGACTTTGATGGTAAAACTGTTAAATCATCGGTTAAAAAGTCAACTAAGTCAGAGGCTGATGAGGAGAAGATATCGTTAAAAAATGCAGTAATGCTTTTAATTCCTTTTTCAATATCTTTTGTTTTTTCTTTTCCTATTAGGTGTATTAATATTTCTTTTATCTTCTCTGAACTACTCAAAAAGTTATTAAATTTATTTGCTGTATCAATGTCACCATTTATTATGATTTTGCTAGAAAATTTATCAGAGCCTTTTGATAAAATAAATAAGGCTAAGGTTGCTGGTGTTGTAATTAATTCTACATCAAAATTCCCTTCTTCATCTAATATGATTATAGTGTTATCAGATATATGCAATATTGTAGAATAGTTAATATCTTTCAAATTAATTTTAATTTTTTTATCATTTATTTCTGATAAGAAATTATCAGGTATAGATTTGTTAAACGCATCACTCTGCAATACTTTATTAATATATTTGATTGCTGATGATTTATTCTTCAACATTTATAACCTACATGTATCGTAACCATATTGCCAGGAAGGTATTCATATCGGACACTTTCAAATCCAGCATTCTCTAACATATCACTTACTTCCGATGGACTAAAAAATGATGTTATAGATTCAGCTAAATATTTATAACTATCATAATCATTAGCTAGAAGCTTACCTATTTTTGGTATTACTAAATGAGTATACTTTTCAAAAATATTTTTTAATATATTATTTGTAGGAGTAGTAAATTCCATAATCACTAAACGTCCACCCGGAGTAATTGATTCATATATATTTTTTATTGCGTTCTTATGATCTGTAAAATTCCTGAATCCAAAAGCTATCGTCGCCAGTGAATAATTATCTTTATTAAGCTCAGCTTTTTCGATGGAGCTGTTATTAAATTTTATGTTTTCAATAAAGCCATTATCTATTAACCTATCTTTACATAATTGGAGCATTTCACTATTTTCATCTAAACATGTTAATTTTATATTATCTCTTTTTTTTAAAAACTTTAGAGCGATATCTCCGGTGCCTGTTGCAATATCAAGAATCTCTTCATTATCTTGTGCTTTTGAAACCATATACATTTTTTCTTTCCAGATTCTGTGCAAGCCTAGAGACATAGCATCATTCATTAAATCGTACTTATTTGAAACCGAACTAAATATACCAGACACTAATTTAGGCTTTTCTTTTATATCAACCTTTTTTGATCCAAAATTTACTTTATTATCCATTTTAACTTCTTTTCCTTTCTGCATTTAAAATATTACTATTTTTCTTAAGTTTTTTAATTAATTTATTTAATTCTTTAACTCCATTAATTGATATCACAAACACCATTATATTATGCCCTGTCGTCTTTGTATCGTCATAAGTTACACTTTCTATATTAGAATCATTTTGTGCAATTTGTGCAGAAATCATTGCTAATACACCTCTAACATTCTCAACTTCAACCTTAATTGATGCGCTAAAAGTATCATCAACATTATCAGCCCATGACAAATCTAGAGTCTCATCACTAGATTTTTTCATATGATTTAAACTCCTACACTTTTGTCTATGCACTACAACTCCTTTTTCTTGACTAATATGGCCAAGTATTGGATCGCCAGGTATCGGATAACAACATTTAGCATATGATACAACTAAGCCTTCAGTACCTCTAATTTGTATGTCAGTATTAGATGCACCAGTTTCTTTTAATGGCATATCGGTAGGGGCAATTCTCATTGCCACCAATTTTGCGATGCTATTCCCCAGTCCAATCTCAGCATAAAGGTCATCAATTGTCTCACATGAATATTCTTGTAAAACAATATTCAGGGTTTTCTTAGGTATATCATTTAGCTGTATATCAAAGTCTTTTAATGAGTAATCTAATAGTTTTTTGCCTAACGCTATTGCATCATTCTTCTTAATCGACTTCAAATAGGCTCTTATAGAGTGCCTAGCTTTTTCTGTTACAACAAAATTCAACCAGCCTGGGTCAGGTATAAATTTTTTATCAACCAGTATTTCAACTCTTTGCCCATTTTTTAATATAGTGCTAGGTGATGCTGGTATATCATCAACTTTAGAAGATGCATAGTTATTACCTAGATCAGTATGAACTGCATATGCATAATCTATTATTGTGGATCTTTTTGGTAAGTCTAAGATATTGCCCTTTGGAGTAAAGACATATACCTTGCCAGGATGTAAATCAGTTTTTATACTCTTTAAATAGTCTTTAGGGTTACCCGAATCTTTTTGGATACTTAATAAATTGGTTATCCATTGTTGTTCCTTCGTATAATTTTTTAGTGATGGAATATTTTTAGATTTATAAAACCAATGTGACGCAATACCAGACTCTGCAAGAATATTCATATCTTTTGTCCTAATTTGAATTTCTATAGGTAATCCATGTGGACCAATTATAGAAGTATGTAATGATTGATATCCATTTGACTTTGGGATTGCTATGTAATCTTTGAAACGACCGGGAACAGGAGTATATAGGTTATGGATTATACCAAGAGACCTATAGCAGTCATCGACTGTATTAGAAATCACTCTAACCCCAAAAAGATCATTAATTTGAGAAAATTTAAATTCTTTCAGCTTCATTTTTTTATATAATCCGTATACATGCTTCTCTCTTGCGACAACACTTGTGTTTAAGCCTTCATCTTGTAATTTTTTTTCAATTAGGTTTTTAATTTTTTCCATCAGTTCTTTTCTGTTGCCCCTAGTTTTTTGAATCATACTACGCAAGGTTGCATATCTGAATGGATAGACAGTTTCAAATGCTAAATCTTCTAATTCTTTATTCAATGAGTGAATGCCTAAACGTAAGGCAATTGGAGCAAATATCTCCAATGTTTCTTTGCCAATTTTTTTTCTTTTTTGATTATCTAATGCATCTATCGTTTCTAAGTTATGTTTCCTATCTGCAAGTTTAATTAATATTACCCTTATATCCTGACTCATCGCCAATATCATTTTTCTCAGATTAGCTGCATCTGCTTCCTCCCTAGTAGAGAAAGATAATTTATCAAGCTTACTTACTCCATCAACAAGTTCTGCAACTTTAACGCCGAAACTTTTTTTTAAATTTTCTTTTTCTATTTCAGTATCTTCAATCACATCATGTAATATAGCCGCCATGATAGATTCATGATCTAATTGAAAGTCTGCAAGAATAGATGCAGCCGATAGTGGGTGGTGTATATATGCTTCTCCAGATTTTCTAACTTGTCCTTTATGGGCGTCACAAGCTAGATTAAAAGACTTTTCAATTTTTTTTACTTGATAAGGGTTTAAGTATTTACTAATTTTTTTTTTAAAATCTAAATACTTCTTACTTGATATATTAAATTCTCGAGAATTCTTTATTGTGCTTGTTTTGTCCATTAGTAATAATGGTATTGATTATTCGATAACTTTATCTTTTGATGTGTCAACATCATTATTTGGCTTAACATCATCATTAACAGCAGAGCTAGCGTCTAATATATTATCATTTGATATATCTTGTTGATTGCTTGAAGATGCAAGTGATTCAGCAGAAGGCATTTCTTCAAGTTGTTGAGATAACTCTGTGATTACCTCTTCTTCACTTATACCATCACCAAATAGCTGACTCTCAATTTTCTCTTTATTACTTATCTCAAAATAGTCCATTCCAATCTTGCCAGCAGAGATTTCTCTTAGAGCTATAACTGTGGGTTTATCTTTTGATTCAACAAGAGGATCAGCTCCTGAAGCTAAATCTTTAGCTCTTTTACCCGCAAGTGCGCAGATATCAAATGCGTTATCAAGTTCTTCCAAGCAGTCTTCAATTGTAATTCTAGCCATTTTTGTTCCTTATATAATCAAATCATTGTATCAGATAAAACTTTTTAAACAATGCGGTTGTTGATTTTATTGA
>JBJKYE010000041.1:0-11363 GCA_045561195.1 Gammaproteobacteria bacterium
CCTATAAGTTTGTCACCAAAAATATTATATACGGTTTCATCGAATCTCATAGTATTAATTGGACCTTGATACTCACCATTAGACACCTTAAAACAACCAAATCTAGTCAAACCAGTGATTCTTCCATTATTTAGATCAGAGAAGTTTAAGTACCATAAATTACTTATATAGATTCCATCTTTTAAAGTTGCAAGAATATTGTCATTGGATATCACTCCCTCTTTTAGATTTATAGAAACGGGAGACTCATAATACTCAGCGGCATTATGATTTACTGAGTATTCTAATGCTGAACGAGGAGAAATCAATGATGATTTATATTCTCCATTTATGATTAATTCTGTTGTATCAGGTTTTATAAAACCATCTGAATGAAATTTTGGGGATATGCCATTTGTGAGGTCTTCAGTAAAAGAAACTATTTTGTTTAATTTTTTCTCGCCTTTCATCATTAAATGTAATGGGCTAGAACCTATCTTATTAGCTTTATAACTAAAACCTCCCCAAGACAACATATCAACGATCTCATTTAACGCAGACGGTGACAAGTAAACTCTATATTCTCCTGGTTGAATAGTCTGTTCTTTATTGTCTATCACCTGAAGTTTTTGTTTACTTTCCTCTAACAGCGATGAGAATATATTTTGATCCCAAACCTGATCTGAATAATTTTGTTTTATGGCTTTTCCAGTATCTGTATACATTGACCAATCAAAATTGAATGATTGACTCTCATGCCAATTAAACTGTCCTAGAGAATTAGAAAAACCCTTCATGATTGCACCAGTAGATAATATTCCAACCATATCAAGAGAATGACACCCTTGAAGGATTGAGTCCGTTATATTAAAACTATCCAATGATTTGTTTTTAGTTTCTCTATCAAAAGAATTTAAATTTCTCTCATACATAAGGTAAGGATCTTGAGGTAATTCTGGAATCTCTCTCCTCAAGTAGCAAAGTGTTCTGAGCAACAAAACAGAATCTTTTTGGTAGTCCAAACTGAGTCTAATGACAGAATTCAAACTTTTCCTTTTATAGACTAGACTAAGTGTTAAAGTAGCTTGATCAACATTTCCGGCTTGTCTGATTTTTGCATGATTGAACCTAACAAAATCTGTTTGTTCAGCATCAAAATTTAATATTAAAATTTCATTAGACTCAAGACTGTTAAAAAGATATTCAGATACCTTCTTGAAATATGACTTCATTATACGCCACCGAATACATCTATATTATTAAAGAGACAGACTGGTGTAGAGTGGCCAACAAAAATTGTTTGATTTGGCTCTCCTTTGCCGCAATTTGATGTCCCTAGTATACGATTTGTGTCGTGATTACCTACTTTTGATAAATTGTTCCAGAACGATTCTGTTACTCCCCTATAACTCGGGTTTTTCACAATACCAGACAATTTACCATTCTTTATCAACGTCCCTTTTTCGCAACCAAATTGAAACTTATTTCTTTTATCATCTATTGACCATGAGTTGTTAGTTTCTAGTAAAATGCCTTCATCTACAGACTGGATAATATCATCAAAAGTATAATCTCCTGGCTCTAAATTTATATTGCCCATTCTGTCAATAGGTGGACGATTCCAATTACAAGCCCTTGAGCACGCGACATGATCCAATCCAGTTCTTTGACTGGAAAATAATCCTCCTATTGGTCTAATGAGAACTCCATCTTTAATTAAATATTCTTTGGAAGCATTGGTTCCATCATCATCAAAATTATATGTTGCCAGTTCTGTTTCGAGTGTAGGATTAAAAGTAACATTCAATATGTCTGAGCCATATTTGTAATTTCCAAACATATCTGGTTTTACAAAACTTGATCCAGCATAATTCCTTTCATCGCCTAATATTCTATCTAACTCTAGAGGATGTCCTATTGACTCATGAATTTGTAATATCATTTGATCTGGAGCAATTACTGCATCTGTAACTTTATCAGAACAATTAGGCGCTCTAGATAATTCTACCGCCTCTTCAGCTAAAAATTTTGCATGTTCTGTCATGTTTATACTATCTATAAAATCATAACCTACTTGCCTAGCATGAGCATGGCCTCCATAGGTACGTGTCTGTATTTCTTTTTTATACTCCGCAGATACAACCATCTGAGGGAGAAGATAAGATATCTTTTGCCTAACATATGAATCGTTAGTGTCGATAAATAAAGTCTCTAATTTATTAAATCGAATACTTGCTCCCCAGTTACAGATTGTTGGTTGAGACTTCAACGATTTATTGACACTCATTAAGTAGTCTGCCTTGTCTTTCGTAGATATCTTTGACCAATTCTCTTCCTCATCCGTAAAATAACTACCGGATTGCTGTTTTAATGAACCTAGATCAGGCATGTATGTTAGTTTATTTTCCGAAAATTCTGCCCATTTTTGTGCGGTTTTTACTGCTTTTAAAATACCATCATCTGTTAGATTGCTCGTTGCTCCATAGCCACACCCGCCATTATTGTAAACTGTCACCATCAGACCATCATCCTCAGATATAATAACTGGCTCAATGACACTTCTTGTTGCAGAAATGATGTTCGTATATTTATTTACAAACCTAAATGAACAATAATCAACATTGGGCAATAGTGGTTTAATGTGGTTTATAAAATCGTCTTTCATGTTAGTATTTAATATTATATCACTCAGTAGATCACAATGCATGATGTTTACCCATTATTAGAAAAAACAGATTTTCCTAAAATATTTCGGGGTAAGTTAAATACTATTCAAATAAATCTTGGCTATAAATGTAATCAATCCTGCTTACATTGTCATGTTAATGCTGGCCCCAAAAGAAAGGAGATGATGACTCTTGAAACAATTGATCAAATATTGAGTTTTATAAAGAAATCAGATGTTAAAAATATTGATCTTACTGGAGGCGCTCCAGAATTAAATGATCACTTTGACTATCTAGTGACGCAAGCAAGGGCGCTTAATTGCCATATAATTGATAGATGTAATTTGACAGTACTTCAAGAGCCAGATAAAGAGTACCTATTTGAGTTTTTTAGGAAGAATTACATCGAAGTCGTTGCATCTTTGCCATGTTATGAAGAAGATAATGTGAATAGACAAAGAGGTGATGGAGTATTTAAAAAAAGCATTGAAGTTCTACAGAGACTAAATGAGTTTGGGTATGGAATTAACAAAAAATTGCAATTGAATCTCGTATACAATCCACAGGATGCAGTTTTACCTCCTGAGCAGAATGTTCTTGAAAAAAAATATAAATCAATTCTTATGAAGAATTATAATATAACTTTCAATAATCTATATACGATTACTAATATGCCCATAGCACGGTTTGGAAGTACATTGGTAAGTCAAAAAAAGTTTAGTCACTATATGAAGTTATTAAAAGGTAATTTTAATGGTGATGCTTTAAATAAATTAATGTGTAAATCTTTAATTAGCATTGATTATAGAGGATACGTTTATGACTGTGATTTTAATCAAATGCTTAAATTAAATATTAATGGTAACAAATTACTACATATATCTAATTTAAAAAATGATAGTATGCCAAAAAAAATAAATACAGCTGACCATTGTTTTGGTTGTACAGCTGGTTCGGGTAGCAGTTGCGGTGGAATATTGGTATAATTTATTATGATAAATAATATTTTTAAATTTGTTTTCTTAATTATAATGTTCATGAATTTAGATGGCGTATATTCGGCAGGCGGTGTATCAAAATCTAATGCTAAAGTCTTTATTATTAGTCCAGAAAATAATTCGACTGTAACTAATCCTGTCAAAATAGTTTTTGGTGCGTCAGGAATGAAAATAGTTCCTGCTGGTGTAAATGAGAATTTCTCTGGCCATCATCATCTCTTGATTGATGTTAAAGAATTACCAGACCTCTCAAAACCAATACCATCTGATAAGAATTATTTACATTTTGGAAAAGGTCAAAAATCTGCAGAGATTCATTTAAAGAAAGGAGTTCATACCTTACAGCTTCTTCTCGGGGACCATATGCATATTCCACATACTAGTCCTATATATTCTGAGAAAATTATAATTACAGTTAAATAATAATTTAATGATATCGATAATAATTCCTACCAAAGATGAAGAAAAAATAATCTATGATACTGTGATAGCTTTACAGAATCTAAGAGAAAATAAATTATGTGAGATAATTCTAGCAGATGGCATGAGTGATGATAATACGATTAATATTGTTAGACCATACATTGATAAAGTAGTGACGTGCCCAGCTAACAGAGGTTCTCAACAAAATCTTGGCGCAAGAGTATCATCAGGTCAGACTCTAGTTTTTTTGCATGCTGATACACATATCAATAAAAAGCATATAGAATTTCTGAGTAAGCTAAAAAGTAAACAATATTGGGGTTTCTTTAAATTATCTTTTGATAAAAAAGATTTAAAATATAAAATACTTAGTTTTTTCATAAACTTTAGATCTTATCTATTTGATTATGGAACGGGTGATCAAGTTATTTTTATTCAAAAAGAATTATTTCATAAAATAAATGGCTTCCCTGACTTTGAGATCATGGAAGACATAAATATTTGTTCTAAACTTAAAAAATATTTCAAGCCAGTTATGTCAAATATTTATATTACGACATCTGCGAGAAAATGGCACACTGAAGGTTTTTTAAAAACAATATTCAAAATGAGAATACTTAGATTTTTATATCATATTAAAATAAAGCCATCAAAATTAAAAACATACTATAAATGATTTCACTTAATATATTTACAAAATGCCCAAATACTGGTAATCCTAAAACGAGAATGAGTATGCTTTTGGATAAGAAAGGAAGAAGCAGTCTATCACAAGAAATGCTTTTAAGTATATTGTCTGAAATTAAAGATATGGATGCAAGTATCAGAAAATGTCTATGGGTGTACCCAGATTATAACAATCCTTGGATAGAAAGTTTATCTAAAAAGTACAAACTAATATTGAATAAACAGATTGGTGAAACTTTGTCCTCTAGGATTATACAATGCTTATTTATGGAGTCTAAATACTCAGAAAAAACTATATTGATCGGTTCAGATATACCTTCTTTGACAAAAGAAACTATTATGAAGTCTATTACTCTTCTAGATAATAATGATGTTGTACTAGGCCCATCTTATGATGGCGGTTTTTATCTAATTGGAATTAAAGACAATAGATTATGCAAGCATTTGTTAAATCTAAACAGATTGAAGTCTTTTTTAGATTTAAAAGATTATTTTGAGTCCATTGAAAAAAAAGTTGGTTTACTCGATAAACACAAAGATATAGATAACCCTAAAGATTTACTTCTTATCTGAATTTTTTTTAGGAAAATGTTTTGATGGGTCTTTATTGTTGTCATAAAGTTCATTAAGTTTAATATACTTCATGTAGGTATTAAACATTGTAGTCAATGCAACTGTAAAACCATCGACTCCCTGAAATATGCCTCCTTTTAGAATCATTTTTTTAAAAAAAGAAAATAATGAATGTGTAATAGGTCTAATACTTGATCGTTTCACACCATTTATATGCATAGTCTTTGCACTTTGCGAACTATAAAAATTTATCTTGTTTATCCAATCTGTATAAGATTTATAAGTATAATGAGTGATATGACAATCAACATCTAAACATGAGGAATCAACATATGCATGAGATGTGCTATCCGTATAGCCAGTAAAATTTTTATTATACAGCCTTGTAACTCTATCTGGATAAAAGCTGGCTGCTTTAATCCATTTTTTTCCACAATAATTTCTTCGCTTAAAAGAAAAGGCTTTTAGATCTGTATTATTTAAGTCTAAGTTTTTAACATAAGAAATTAAGTCATTATCCAATCTTTCATCTGCATCTAAACTAAAAACCCAATCATTAGAAGAATAAGATGCTGCTAGTATTTTCTGTGGGCCATCGCCAAGAAAATCTTGCAGGTAAACCTTTGCTCCCAGCTCTTCAGCAATTGCAACAGTTTTGTCATCGCTAAGAGAGTCTACGACTATTATTTCGTCACAGATATCTTTAAGTGAAACGATACAGTCCTTGATCAAGCTTTCATTATTTAACGTTATAATTGTTCCAGTAATCTTATTCATAATTTATTTAATATTTTATCAAGATTAGAAAAGTGCATCTGATAATCATAGTTCTTCATAGCAAACATCTTAGCATTATTTGATACCTTTTTTCTGAGTTCTTCTGAATCATACATATCAATGATTTTATCTTTTAAAGATTTAGAGCTCTTTGGCTCAAAAAGAAGACCATTAAAACGATCTTCGATTATTTCTGGAACTCCCCCAGCATTACTCCCAATAACCGGTGTTCCCATTAGCATTGACTCAGCAACAACCAAGCCAAATGTCTCTTCATAAGTAGGCAAAATTACTAAATCTAAAAAAGACATGATCTCCATTGGAGACTCTAAAAAAGGAACAAACGAAACTTTTTGATCTAAATTAAAAGTTTTAATCATGTCTGCAAGACGGTCGAGATATTTTTTATCCATGCAATGACCAACTATTAATAACTGTATATTATCTTTATCAATTTTATCTAAAGCCTCTATAACTAGATGCTGCCCTTTTTGTTCTTCTATTCTTGAAAAAACTCCTATGGTAAAGTCTTTATCTGAAAGATTATACTTTTTAAAGGTAGATTGTTTTTTATTTCCGTCAGGTATTTCAGGTATCTCGATACCATATTTCAAATGTATGATGCTATTAGATGGTATAGGAAGATATCTTTCACAGTCACTTTTTAATTGTTTAGTGATAACTAAGACTTTGCTGATATTTTTATATATAAATCTATGATAAATATCCTTCTTATTACGAGTAATCTTCATCTGCCTATAATATATAATATCAATTTTCCTTTTTGAAAAGATTTTTACCAATACTGCTAATAGTAAGTCTTTTGTCCAGCTAACATGAATTATATTTATATTTTCATTTTTGATTTTTTTTAAAATTATAAATATTTGAAACCAACAATTTATAAAATTAATTTTTTTTATATTAATTACTGGGCTATTGATAATTTTTGAAATTAGGCTTTCATTTCTACATAGAGCTACTATATTTGAAGTTTTTTCATGATAGTGGTTAATAAGTTTGACAAAATATAACTCTAAGCCTCCTTTATCCGGTGATGTACAAATTGCTAATATCTTATTCATAAATAAGATAATATTATAGCAAATTTGATTAGATTAAGGTATGGTATAATTTTTTAAAGGTTAACAATATGAAAAAAATATTAGTGACTGGTGGAGCAGGTTTTATAGGCTCTCACTTATGTAAAAAGCTTATCGAACAAGGCAATGATGTTATTTGTATTGACAATTATTTCACTGGAACCAAAGAAAATATTGCTGGACTTTTTAATAATCCATACTTTGAAGCAATAAGGCATGATATATGTTTCCCGTTATATGTTGAAGTTGATGAAATATATAACCTAGCTTGTCCAGCTTCGCCAATTCACTACCAACATGATCCTGTGCAAACAACTAAAACAACAGTTCATGGAGCGATTAACATGCTAGGGTTAGCCAAACGTGTAAATGCTAGAATTCTACAAGCATCTACATCCGAAGTTTATGGTGATCCAGCAGAACATCCACAAAAAGAAGATTATTGGGGTAATGTCAATCCAATTGGACTGAGAAGTTGTTATGATGAAGGAAAAAGATGTGCTGAAACATTATTTTTTGACTATCAGCGACAACATGATTTAGATATCAAAGTCATAAGGATCTTTAATACATATGGTCCCAACATGCATCCAAATGATGGAAGAGTAGTGAGTAATTTTATAGTGCAGGCATTAACTAACCAAGATATAACTGTTTATGGGAATGGAGAACAGACTAGATCTTTTTGCTATGTTGATGATCTAATTGATGGAATGATAAAAATGATGTCATCAGCTAAAGGTATATATGGACCAACAAACCTTGGGAATCCGATTGAATATAAAATAATTGAATTAGCAGAAATGATAGTTAAATTAACAAACTCAAAATCTAAAATTATCAATAAGAATCTACCTACTGATGATCCTGTTAGACGCAAACCTGACATATCTAAAGCAAAGAAGGATATTAACTGGGAACCGAATATTGATGTAACAGATGGCCTCAAAAAGACAATTGATTACTTTAAAAAGCAAATCAAATAACACTTCATGCAAAAAAATGTTAATGATATCTTAGTAATTCGTAATGATAAAATTGGTGATTTTATATTAATCTTACCAGCGCTTTCTTGGATAAAAAAAAATATACCTAATTGTAATATTACTTGTATAGTATCGAAGAGTGTATCTGATATTGCTGAACAATGTAAACTAATTGATAATGTAATAATAGATAAAAATATCAGCAAACTATCAAAAGAATTAAGCAAGTATAAATTTGATGCATCAATATCTTTTTTTTCTACATTTAGGATAGGCTATCTTATTAGTAAACTTAATATTCCTATTCGAATAGCACCCAAAACAAAGTTAGCTCAAGTATTTTATAACTATAAAATATCTCAGAAAAGATCAAAATCTCAAAAACCAGAATACGAGTATAATAGTGATTTGGTTTATGAGCTTTTCAAAATATTAAATATAGAAGACATTAAGGATATGGATGATGGGCCATATCTAAATTTCAAAGACGAATCTATTAATAAGCGTAAAGAAGATTTCTTAAAGGAATATAATTTAAAAAAAGAAAAAAAGATTATCTTTATTCATCCTGCTACAGGTGGTTCCTCGAAATCCTTAGATATACAATCATTCTCAGATATTTGCAAAGGTCTAAGAAAATTTGATGATTATAATTTTATTGTTCATTGTTCCCCAGAAGATGAACAGAATGCGAAAGACTTAAAGGTTAGTACCGATGATAAACTCACTATTAGAGTTATTGAAGCGAAAAAAGATACAATACATATGTTAGAAAATATAAGTTTATGTGATGTTTTCATAGCAGGATCGACTGGCCCCCTTCATATAGCTGGTGCTTTCAATAAAAAAACTATTGGTTTTTATCCAAAAAAGAAATCTTCTACAAGCTTGAGATGGGAAACTATAAACAGCTTTGACAAGAAACTTAGCTTTACTGATACTGGAAAGAGTAGAGGCCACATAACTGTTGAAATCAATAAAACTATACTGAAAATACAAAAGTTTATTTAATTAATCTAAATATATTTTAGATTTTAGTGACACTTCTTCGGGGCTTATATTTTTTAAACATTTTAAATTCTCATCACCCGGCAGTGGGCATATTTTCTTAAAACATGGGCTACATTCTATCTGGCGATATAAAACCTCACCATGGTTATCTTTCATTAAGGGTGGAGTATAAAAAGGAGATGATGACCCATAAATCGAAATGAGATTGACATCTAAAGAAGCAGCTAAGTGCATCAAGCCAGAGTCATTTGCAATGACTAAGTCAGCAAATGATAAAATATGAGCCGCATGATCTAAGTCTGTCTTACCAATCAGAGAAACTATAGAAACATTATCAGCAATGCTTTCATACTCGGAAGCAGATTTTTTATCTTTGCCGATGAAATAAATATTAAAATTTTTTTTCTTAAAGTATTTAGCTAGTGTAATCCAATAATCTTTTGGCCAGCATTTAGTAGACCCATATTCAGCCTCTGGACATAAAAATATATTCTTATTTGAATTATTTAGTAAATATTTTTCTTTATATTCTTGAGCCTTGTCTAGGTTTATTTTTAAAGAAGGTCGCAAGCTATTAGTAAAAGTTGCGCCTACAAGTTTCAAATATCTATCGACCATAGTATCTTTATGTTTGATTAACATATAATCTTTAGTTAATAGCATTGATCTAAATTCTTTTTTGTAGCCTATTCTCTCAGGAATGTTCATCAGCCAAGGAATTATTGCTGACTTAAAGGTATTAGTTAATATTATTGCAGTAGAATAATTATTCATTTTAAGACTAGATGACATACTTATTCTCTTTGACAGACCTAGCTCTCGATGTTCAATGTCCAACTCATAAGTATTGTTAATCTCTGGCATTAATTTTATAAAGTCTTTCAAATATGGTTTTGCAATAATATCTATTATACAATTTTCATAATTAGATTTTAAATACTTAAATAACGACTGTGACATTAATAGATCGCCAATCCATGAGGGCGCAATTATTAAAAATCTATTATTTGAGGACATGATTATTCTGATAACCAGTCTAGATAAGAATTAACGCCCTCTTCTAAGGATAAAAAATTCTCGTTGTAACCATATTCCCTAATTTTTTCCATCTTAGCTTCTGTGAAAGCCTGGTATTGTTCCTCAAGACTTTCAGGAAAATCAATATACTCTATCTCGCCTCTATCAAAGTGTTTTAATACACATTTAGCGATATCGTTAAATGATCTACTCATACCGGTCCCAACATTAAAAATACCAGAAATATCTGAATTATTCATGAACCAATTTTTAACTTTTACTGTATCACTAACATGAATAAAATCTCTTCTTTGCTCTCCATCATTATAGCCATGACTACCCTTAAAGAGCTTTATAATACCGGTATCATGCAATTGATTAAAAAAATGAAAAACCACACTAGACATTCCCTCTTTATGAAATTCTCTTGGCCCGAAGACATTAAAATATCTGAGCCCGACAACTTGAGAATTTATTTTAGACATGTTTTGTCTGTAATAATTATCAAACAATAATTTAGACTCAGCATAATGATTTAAAAACGATTCATTTGACGGGTCTTCTGAGAAAACACTTGCCTCACCATATACAGATGCTGAGGACGCATATATTAGTGGTATATTGTTATTAGCAGAATATTTTAATAGGTCTTTGGAATAATCTAAATTAGTGGACATAATATAATCTCTATCAGGCTCGGTAGTTTTAGAGCATGCACCGAGATGAAATATTTTTGATATGTTATTATGATACTTAGACGACTTATTGTTCAAATCCTTAATGAAAATATCTTTATTAATACAATCTAAGTATTCTAAATCTTTCAAATTATCAAACTTACTCTGATAAGTATCCAGTTCTTCCACAATCAGTATTTCTTTATTTTCATTATCATTAAGAAAACTTAATAGGTTACTGCCAATAAACCCTGATCCTCCTGTAATTACTATCATACTTCTTTTCTCAATAAATTTACTTATTTAGAGATTATATAAAACATATGACTATTTACCAATAAAAGATAATAACTATTGTTAACTAACATTTTATACTGATACAATCTCTTTATGAATAAATCTGATGTACTAGTAGCAGTAATTATGGGCTCTAAATCTGATTGGTTAACCATGAAGAAAGCTGTAG
>JBJKYE010000042.1:0-11363 GCA_045561195.1 Gammaproteobacteria bacterium
GGACAGTCATGTTATGTTTAGCTGGACTCTATCAATTTACGCCATTTAAAGACGCCTGTCTTACAGTTTGTCAATCACCTCTAAGCTTTCTGATGAATAACTGGAAAGATGGAAAACTGGGCACCTTTATTGTTGGGTACAAACATGGTTTTTATTGTATAGGTTGCTGTTGGGCACTTATGATGACTTTATTTGCACTAGGTGTAATGAACATCATGTGGGTTATGATACTTACATTATTTGTATTATTTGAAAAACTGGCTTATAGAAGACCAATATTATTTAGACAAGTCACAGGTATATTCTTTATTGGCTGGGGTATTCTCTTAGCAGTATAGTTCTTTTGAATATTCAAAAACACATAAAGATATATGGAAAAGTGCAAGGAGTAGGTTACCGTAACTGGTTACAGTCTTTCGCCATAGAATATGGTGTATTTGGTTGGGTTAAAAATAATGTCAATGGAGAGGTTGAAGCTGTTCTAATTGGCCAAGAAGAAGTGGTTAGTAGTTTGATAGAACAATGTTACATGGGACCGCCTAACTCAAATGTTGAAAAAATATTAATAGAAGACTCAGATGACATATATGATCTCAGGTCTTTTGAGATTGTTACTGATAATTAGTTAGAGCGATATTGTCTGTCTTGCGGCGTTTAGTCTTTCTGGGGTACCAATATCATCCCATAGGCCCGAGTATATCTCTGCATTTATATTTTTTTCTTTCTTCAGTATGCTGCCTAATTCTTTATCTTGGTATTTAGTAAAAAGTTTTGGGCTATATACTCCTATTCCTGTATATGTATATTTATTTCCTTGAATTATACTTTTGTTAATAATATCAAAGTCACCATCAGAGTAAATTGGCTTAGGTGCTAAAATAATATGTGCTAGACAATTTTCGACTAATTGGTGTTTAAGGTCTACAAACAGGTAATTTGTCCAAATATCTGCGTTTACAATAACAAAAGCTTCATCGTTAAACTCATCCAATGTTTTTCTTATACCATTAGCTGTACCAATAGGCATGTCCCCTTCATCACTTATAATTATATTGATACCATATTTAGATCCATTACCAACATGGTCATGAATGTAACTTCCAAGATAACCTGTATTGATAACTATTTTTTCAACTCCTGCTTCAGCTAATCTCACTATCTTGTCTTCTATTAAAGTCATATTTCCAATTTTCAACATCGACTTTGGTATGTCTCTAGTGAGGGGCATCATTCTGTTGCCTCTACCCGCTGCTAGAATCATTGCTTGTTTAATCATAGATATTATCCAAGTTAATTTCTGAAAATACTCTTTTAACTTCTGATAGTTCTGAATATTTTGATAGAGTATTTCTGATATAGTTAAAAGTTCTTGGTATATCATCGAGATAATTTGGCTTATTATCCCTGTAATTCAGTCTTGAGAAAATCCCTATAGCTTTCAAATGTCTTTGTAAACCAGTGACATCAAACCAGTACTCAAATTCTTCATAAACTATATTATGATCTTTCTCAATCTTAGCAAAGAAAGAGCTTGTCATAGAATAAACCGTTTCGTCATCCCAAGCGATATAACAATCCCTTAGGAGAGAAGCAAGGTCATAAGTAATGGGGCCAATAATAGCATCTTGATAATCAAGTACGCCAGGATTCTTTTCAGAAGTAACCATCAGATTTCTTGAATGGAAATCTCTATGCATAAAACTTTTTGGAATTTTAGAAACAATATCATATATTTCTTCATAACACTGATAAAGTTCATCTAATTGTTTATCTGAAAGATTCATATTTAAATGTTTTTGCAAGTACCACTCATCAAAAAGTTTCATCTCATTCATCTGTTCAGATTTATTAAAATTCTCAAGACCTTCTGTATCAACTTCGTTTTGCATTTTACATATGCAATCTATCGCATCGGTATATAAACAATATAATGTTTCTTTTGTTAATATATCTAGATACTTGTCATTACCTAAATCTGACATTAGTATCAATCCTCGTGATTGATCTATTTTATATATTTTAGGGATATTAATTTTAGCCTTGAATAGCCTTTGGGTAATATCTAAGAATGGTGATATTGGTTCATGCTCTGGAGGAGCAACCATTATAATATTTGTTTTTTCAGTTGATGTTACTCTGAAGTATGATCTAAAGCTCGCATCAGCTGATGCGCTATCGATGGAATATTTCTCAGGAAAAAATGGTTTTACCCAATCAGTCAATTCAGATATTAAATTTTCATTCATTTGATAATCTTACATGATTATTTAATTATTTTTTATAAAAAAGCTATACTAAATAGAAAAGTTAGTAGATTTAGATATGAATAAAAAGACAATATTTCAAGAATCAATTGATTTGCAGTTAAAAGCCAAAGAAATTGGATTAGACTGGTTAGAAGTTGATGGTGTGATTAATAAATTAAGTGAGGAAACCGATGAGGTTATTGAGGCAATATCATCAGGAGATAGATTGGCAATTAAAGAAGAGTTAGGAGATTTGTTTTTTACTTTACTTTGTTTATCTCGCCATTTAGAAGAGTGCCCTGAGGAAATATTAGCCTCAGCTAATAAAAAATTTGAATCTAGATACACTAAAGTTTTAAATCATCTTAACAAGATGGATAAAAACTATGCTGATCCAAAGGAGATGGAGCAGATTTGGCAAATTATAAAGAAACAAACTTAATTAAGAATAATGTAAAATATTGAAATAAATATAAAAGATATCTCTAGTCATTAGACATTTCCTTTTTTTTATATTTGCAATACTCAACTACTTTACAATCGAAGCATCGAGGGCTCCTTGCTATGCATGTATATCTACCTAGGATAATTAACCAATGGTGGGCATGCATTTTAAACTTGTCAGGTATATTTTTTTCTAATTTTTTTTCTACTTGGAGGACATTTTTGCCAGTTGCGATACCCAGTCTATTTGAAACTCTAAAAACATGGGTATCAACACCAATAGTTGGTTGACCAAAAGCATTGTTTAAAACAACATTAGCTGTTTTCCTGCCAACACCTGGAAGAGACTGCAGCGTGTCACGATCTTGAGGGATTTTATTATTATATTTATCAAGCAGTATTTTGCATGTTTTAATAACATTTTTTGCTTTCGCATTATAAAGGCCAATCGTCTTGATATGTTCTTTGAGTTTTTTTTCTCCAAGGTTATAAATACTTTTTGCATCCGGAGCAATTTTAAATAATGGCTTAGTCGCTGCATTAACACTTTTGTCAGTTGCCTGCGCTGACAATATTACTGCAATTAATAATTGAAAGTTAGTCTTATAAATAAGCTCTGTAACTGGTTCAGGTGTAGCTTTTTTTAAAATCTGAAAGATTTTAGAAAGATCATCTTTATTCATATACTTTGGCTTGTTTACGCTTATTTTCTTCCCTTAATAAAGCATCTTTAATATAAGATTTTATTTTAGCCGAGGAAGCCAATCTTTCTCTTGCTTGAATCTTTTCTTTTTTTTGATTGTTCAATCTAATTTTCTTATTTTCATAAAAATTCTTTGACTGATAAGATTTCTGACTTGGCCAAGCCCATGATTCTTCAGATGGGTTAACAATCATCTCCATACAATTTACAGGACACTCAGAAATACAGAGTTCACAACCATTACATTGATCATTTATTATGAAGTGAATCTTATGTTTTGCGCCAATGATAGCATCAACTGGACAAACTTTGATACAAATTGTGCACCCTATGCAATCTTCATGTTTAATCTCTGCTATTGGGAATTTTTTAATTTCATTAACTGTAATTACTTGTCGTGATTCTTGTAATATGTTTACTAGTTGATTTTCTGTCTGTAGCGACCCTGGCTCACATTTATTTAAACTTTCATTTTTGTTTACAATGGCTTCAGCATATGACTCACAATCTTTATATTCACATTTCTTACATTGAAGTTGAGGTAAAGCTTCTAAAATTATATCCTTTAAATCTTTATCCTCTGATGTCATTACGATACCTTTGATCCTGGCAAAACATCTTTTTCAGGCTGAAGAACTATTATCTCTCCATCATTTTGTGTAGCTAGCATCATCCCATCTGATGTTCCAAACTTCATTTCTCTTGGTAATAGATTGGCTATTACTACAACCAGCTTATTAATCAAGTCTTCAGGCGCATATGATTTCTTGACGCCAGCATATATAATTCTTTTTTCCTCACCTATATCAACATCTAGCTTTAACATTTTTCTTGAATCTTCCACTTCTTCAGCATGTAGTATTTTTCCTATTCTAAGGTCTATTTTAATAAAATCTTCAATTGTAATTTTATCATCTGTCATTATTTTTCTCCTTTATTAAAATTTTTCATAGACTTTATGTCTTCATCGTCAATCCGCTTAATAATTGGTTTGAATTTATTAATTTTTTTATTGAGCAACAAGTGATCCAGATTTGCCCAACTTATTGGTTCACATATTAAGATATCTTCTACTTTGACAGATATATTCGGTAGTATGGGCTTCAGATAGCCAATCAAAATCCTAAAAAGGTTTAGTCCATCTGTACAAATTTTTTGAACCAAGACTTTGTCATCATTATTTTTTATTTTGACCCAAGGTTTTTCGGTATCAAGGTACTTATTAATTTTATCAGCCAATGAGGATATGAGTCTGACATTAGTTGAATAATTTCTAAGTTCATAATTTTTAATAATTTCTTCCTTATTAGATAAACATTCTTTAATCAAATCATTATTCTCTGATGAGTCTGATAAGTTATCATCAAAATCTTTATTAATAAATTTTGCGCATCTACTACCTATATTTATTATTTTCCCAATTAAATCAGAATTGACCCTTGACTGGAAATCATCGAAATTGAGATCGATATCCTCAATTTTTGATGTGAGTCTACTTGCAAAATAGTACCTTAAATATTCTGGTTCAAGAAAATCAAGATAGGTTCTAGCGTTAAAAAATGTTCCTCTTGATTTAGACATTTTCTCACCATCAATTGTCAAGAAACCATGACAATAAACCGCATTAGGCTTTCTAAAATTAGCTCCTTCTAGCATTGCAGGCCAAAAAAGCGCATGAAAATAAGCTATGTCTTTTCCAATAAAATGATATAGCTCTGTTGTTGAATCCTTGTTCCAAAATTCATCAAAATTTATTTTATGCTTCATACAATAGTTTTTAAATGAAGCAATGTAACCCACAGGTGCATCTAGCCATACATAAAAATATTTGTCTTTAGTATCAGGAATATTAAATCCAAAATATGGCTTATCTCTAGTTATGTCCCAGTCAGCCAGTCCTTCTGACAACCATTCGCTTAGTTTATTCCTTATTTCTGGTTGTGTTGTTTCATTTGAAATCCACTCTTTTAAAAAATCATTATAGTTGCTCAGTTTAAAGAAAAAATGTTCAGTTTCTTTTGTTATAGGAGGCGTATTTGTAACGACTGAGATTGGATTTACAATCTCTGTTGATGAATATGTTGCACCACATTCTTCACATGAATCCCCGTATTGATCTTTAGCCCCGCATTTTGGACATTCGCCCTTAATGTATCTATCAGGTAGAAACATTTTGGCTTGATCATCATAAAATTGCTCTATTGTTTTAGAGATAATATCCCCTTTTTCTTTGAGTTTCCCATAAATATATGAGGAATATTCTTTATTTTCATCTGAATGTGTAGAATGATAATTATCAAACTCTATATAAAAATCAGAGAAATCTTTACAATGTTCTTTATAATTTTTTTCAATTAACTCCTCAGGTTTAATTCCTAATTCATGAGCTTTTAGCATTATTGGCGTGCCATGAGCATCATCAGCACATATATAAATACACTGATTTTCTGACATTTTCTGATTACGAACCCAAATATCTGTTTGTAGATACTCAACTAGATGACCTAAATGAATCGAACCATTGGCATAAGGTAATGCACTTGTAACTAATATCTTTCTCATTAACACTTTAATTTTGTTGTATTAAATTTTTATATAAACGCTATAATATATCAATCTGAGATATATAAACTATATTTTACAGTATAAATGGAGAAAATAGTCTAATGCAAAAGGAAAACATCGAAGCGATTTTAAAGGATTACCAATGCCCGTATATGGGAACAGATCTTGTCAGTGGTAATACTGTGAAAGAAATTAAAGTAGAGGGCAAAAATGTTTCAATAAAAGTTGTTCTAGGTTGGCCCGCTGAGGGCATTATGACAGCTTTTCATGAGAACCTAAATGCTAAGATCATGGATGCATATCCAGGTATCCAACTGACACTCGATTTGAGCTATGAAGTTATCCCGCATACTGTCCAAGGAAGTATCGATAGAATTAAAGGGATAAAAAATATTATTGCGGTCGCGTCCGGTAAGGGCGGTGTTGGTAAGTCTACGACTTCAGTTAATTTAGCTTTAGCTTTAAAAGAAGAAGGTGCAACGGCTGCCATTCTCGATGCTGATATATATGGTCCTAGTATACCAAGAATGTTGGGCTTAAATGGACGCCCTGATTCAGAGGATGGAAAAAAACTTGAACCTAAAGTTGGTCATGGCTTACAAGCTATGTCTATAGGCCTTTTGGTAGAAGAAGACACGCCGATGATTTGGCGCGGACCAATGGTTACACAAGCCTTAGAGCAGTTATTGACGGACACAAACTGGGAAGATGTAGATTTTTTAATTATCGATTTACCGCCAGGCACTGGTGATGTGCAGTTAACACTATGTCAAAAGATACCATTAAGTGGTGCCGTCATAGTTACAACACCCCAAGATATATCATTGATTGATGCCAGAAAAGGTTTAAAAATGTTCGAGAAAGTTGAAGTTCCTGTACTAGGAGTTGTAGAAAATATGAGTACATTCATATGTCCTAAATGTGGAACCACAGAAAGTATTTTTGGAGAAGGTGGCGGCGAGCAGTTGGCTACAGAAAATGATGTGAAGCTATTGGGTGAATTACCACTTCAAAAATCTATTAGAGAAGAGATGGACAAGGGAACACCTACTGTATCAGAAAATCCAGAGTCTCCTACGTCTATGGCTTATAGAGAAATAGCGCGTAAAATGGCAGCGACTTTATCTATGCGTAAGAAAGATTACTCTTCGGCATTTCCAAAGATCGTTATTCAAAACGACTAAACCATAGATAACATGTTAGTAGCTTTAGAGATAATATATGTCTTGAGCTACTAGTTAATCTAAAATAAAAAGCGTCTAACGTGAAAATATTATACAATAGGTAATTATGGCAATTAAATCAGATAAATGGATAAAAGAAATGGCTTTAAATCATAATATGATCGAACCTTTTCAAGCAGATCAAGTCAAATCAAATGATAATGGCAAGATAGTTTCTTATGGCACATCCAGTTATGGATACGATGTTCGTTGTGCAGATGAATTTAAAGTATTCACTAATATAAATTCAACTATGGTTGATCCAAAGAACTTTGATGATAAAAGTTTTATAGATATTAAATCAGATGTTTGTACAATTCCTCCTAATTCTTTCGCTTTAGCTAGAACTGTTGAATATTTTAGAATTCCAAGACAGGTTCTGACTTTATGTTTAGGGAAATCCACTTATGCTAGGTGCGGTATTATCGTAAATGTTACACCTTTAGAGCCAGAGTGGGAAGGACATGTAACTTTGGAGTTTTCAAACACTACTTCTCTGCCTGCAAAAATATATGCTAATGAAGGTGTTGCTCAATTTATATTTTTAGAATCTGATGAAGTATGCCAAACATCATATAAAGATAGAGCTGGAAAATATCAAGGACAGAAAGGCGTCACTCTTCCAAAAACTTAATTTTGACAGAATACATCATCAATCAAATGCTTCATAAAAACTTTCATGATAAGGATGGCTGGAATAATAGTCTTTGTCAGTTTACTGATAAGAATATCTTTCAAACATTCGAGTGGGGAGAATTAAAAAAGCTTGATGGTTGGGAAGTCTTACAGATTACTGTAACGGATAATGAAACTTTAAAATGTATCCTTATTGCACAAGTTCTAATAAAGAGAATATTAGGGATCAAGATTGCTTGGTGCCCTGGTGGACCACTAATTCAATGTGACAATGTTCAAAATGGTATTAATGCTCTAGATAAATTTCAAGAGGCTATCTATGAGGAAAACATATTTAATCTCCGCTGTAAACCATATATGCATAATTCGCCTAATAATCACAAACTGTTTTCTAATATACCTAAATCAAAAAATTTATATACAAGTTCAAAAAGTAATATTATTAAAATAGTTTCAGGTGATGATTTTTTAAAACAAGTCAAAAAGAAACATCGTTACTATATTAAGCAGTCTGAAAAATCTGGTCTCATTTGGAAAGTTTGTCAAGGTTCAGATACCGCTAAAATATTTAAAATAGTTTATGATGAAATGAAAAACAATAAAAATTTAAATCTACCCATAATTGATATAGATGATTTCTCTAAAATCCTTGGTTATGATAATAATGAAAATCCAAGGCTTTTTACATATGCTGGGTTTATGAATAATACTCCAGTTTCAGTATGTTTGATAAGTATATTGGATGAAAAAGCTTTTTATCACTATGCGGCTTCAACCGAGAGAGGTCGGGAATTATCTGCTTCTTACGGGATGATATACAACTTAATTCAGGAACTTAAACGTTTGTCTATTGGTGAACTTGATTTTGGAGGCATATCATCTGACGGGTCTTCTGCTGGGGTTGATTTTTTCAAACTTGGTTTTAATGGAGATGAACTATTAAAATTAGGAGAGTTTGATATTAGTAAATCAAAAGTATATAGTTACTTCTTCAATAAACTACTTCAATTCAAAAAAAATACATAAAGGACAATATAATGAATATCAATACTATTAAGTGGACCAGCACTTTTTTTATTTTATCAGGCATCTTGATGGCACAATTTGAAATGTATCCATACTATATTTTCGCACACTCTTTGGGCGCAATTGGTTGGCTTATTTCAGGTTATTTAATGAATGATAAAGCCGTTATGACTAACTTTGGATTACAAATACCAATTTTTATAATTGGTTATATTAATTATTTCGTTGGATAGACTAATCTAATAAAGTTCGATATAGCGCAAATCTATATTTGCCTGAAAATTCCTTCCAATAGCCACGACTCCGATAGTCTGAATATCAATTGATGAAACATCAGAAGGTTGATAGAAATTAGATTTCTTGAAATCTTTCAGGGGTAATTCAATAACCTGCCATTCATCTGTCGCAATGAAATTTGATTGATAGTACTGCCATGGTAAAAATAAATATTTAGTTCTTATATGGAGTGCATATTCCTCATTATTTCCTCTTACTTGAATTCTTATGCCTTTATATAATTTTCCATCAGGGTGATTTTTAATCTTAGTTCTAAATTGTAGAAAACCACCATTATTTTTAGTTGAAACATTACCTTGCATGTTGTAATGAGTATCTTCTCCTTCAATAACAGTTTCAAATGTTCCCTCGGAGACACCGCCCATTACTTTATCTGAAACAAAGCACCATCGTTTAGAGTTTTCCTCGCAAAAGTCAGCTTTTTCAGCTTCCCCATTCTTAGTGGATTTTGTCATATCATCAATAATCATAGTGTCTGCCCATATAGATTTTCCATATAATATAAAAATAGAAAATAATAAAATATAAATATATTTATCTAAATGATATACATTCCCACTCATTACTTTTTGCCTGTTTAATTAGTTCATTATCACCATCGACTACGATAGCAGTTTTTACTTTTTCCAAAAGAGGGAGATCATTGAATGAATCAGAGTAGAATGTTGCTTCTGATAAATCATACCCATTTGTTTTTACCCAATCCTCAACTTTAGTAACCTTTCCTTCTCTAAAACAAGGGACCCCATCCACTTCTCCTGTGAATTCATTATTTTTAATTACAAATTCAGTTGCAATGAGGTCATCTATTTTAAAAAGATCTGCTATAGGTCTTGTAACAAAGCTATTGGTAGCAGTTGCAATTATCACTCGCCCTTCAGATTTTTTTTTATTTACCATTTCAATAGCTTTATTTAACATCATTGGTTTAATTTTATTTTCTATAAAATCTTTTCGTAATTCTAGTAGTTTTGATAGTTTATTTTGCATTAGTGGTTTAAGACAAAAAGCTAAAAACCTTTCAATATCTAAATTTCCATCATAATAACTATCATAGAAGCGTTCACTTTCTAAAAGAAAATCATCCGATACAACATTTTTTTCAACAATATATTGCCCCCAAGCTCTATCGCTATCGCCAGCCAAGAGAGTATTGTCTAGATCAAATATTGTTAAATTAGGCATATGATATATTTTAATTCCAGATATATTTTATCATCTATTCTATAATTAAGAATGTTAATTTATTAATTATTAATTATCTCAATACCTCATACATATTAAGTTTATTAAAGATTTGCTATAATAGGTATCAATGGATAAGAAAAATTATAGAAAAGGGGTTGGGATTGTCGTTGTTAATGATAGTGGCCAGTTTTTTTTAGGTAAAAGGGTTGGCGCTCAAGCCTGGCAATTTCCCCAAGGCGGTATAGATGAGGGAGAGACACCAGAGCAGGCTTTATATCGTGAGTTATATGAAGAGACTGGAATTAAAAAAGATAAAGTTGAAATAATATCAATTAGTCGCAAATGGCTCGTTTACCACATTCCACATGTTTATCAGCGTTTCAACAAAAAATATGATGGAGCTATGCAAAAATGGTTTCTTCTAAAATTTATTGGTGATAAACAAGACATAGATCTTAACGTTTTTAATCATGCAGAATTTGATGGTTGGAAATGGGCCGATAAGAAAACAGCTATTAATAATGTAATAAGGTTTAAAAAGGGTGTATATGAAAGCATCTTTAATGAGTTTGATGATGTTTTAAAAACTCTTAAAAATCACTAAGTACACAATTAGAAATAGTAATACTACAGGTACTTCGTTAAAAACCCTAAACCAAACATGTCCATGAGTAACTCGATTGTATTTGAAGTCATACATAATTTTACCGCACCATATGTGATAAAAAGCTAATAAGACAACTAAGAATATTTTAAGTTTCAGCCATAATAAAACTTCATGATACTGGATTAATAAGACACCAAATACTATTGTTAGTATTCCACCAGGAGTCATTATTCCCCAAAATAGCTTCTTCTCCATTATTACAAATCTATCATGAGATATTTTATCATCTGACATTGAATGGTATACGAATAATCTTGGCAAGTAGAATAGCCCTGCAAACCAAGTCACCATGAAAATAATATGTAACGTTTTGTACCACAACATGTTTATTATTCTACCTTTAAATGTATAATGTGACTAAGTAAATA